>RFVZ01000384.1 GCA_009922405.1 Betaproteobacteria bacterium | reverse complement strand
CCCAAAATATCGTCACAAAATTCGCGCACCTCTCGGCCCCGTTCGCCAATCAGACCAACGACGACCACATCGGCTGACACACGCCCGGCCAACATCCCGAGTAAGACTGATTTACCGACACCCGAGCCGGCAAAAATTCCAACGCGCTGTCCGCGCCCAATCGTTAACAGCGAATCGACCGCCCGCACTCCAGTCTCAAGCGGCTCGGAAATCAGCTTTCGAGTCAGTGGATTGATTTCGATACGCTGACTGTCCTGACTCGAGCTCGTCACTGGGGGCCTACCGTCCAGAGGCCGCCCAAGTCCATCCACAACCCGCCCCAACAGGCGCTCGTCCACCCCTGGCGAGGTTTGTTCAATCACAGATCGATGCGCCCCAGCGCTACGACGCGGGGTACGTAGCGGGTAAACCGCTGCACCCGGTGCGAGCGGACGCGGTTGATCTACCCCCATGTAGAGGGTCACATCACCGCGAAATCCCACTGATTCGATGTCCATCAATTGCCCGGTCGATGACTCGACCCGCGCCAGTGATCCGATCGGCTGTGGTAGCCCGCGGACCTCGTATATGAGACCGGTCACCCGATGCAGCGATCCGGTCCGAATCCCCATCGGAGTCGTCTTAAGCGAGTCTCCGGCGTCCGAAAGCTCGGCACGGGATTTAGAGAGGGGATCGATATCGGCCGACGATGGGGCTGCGGTCGACGAAATCGAAGACGCAGACATTGCCGTCATCATCGCAGCCCCTGAGACTGCGTGGCCGTTGAGCCACCGCGACGGGCCTGCCCCCTCAACGCCGCCTGATACCTCAGTCATCGCCATCCAGCGGCAGGCCTAACGCCTGACGCACCAGCGCGCGGCGAGAATTCGTTCCAAGATCAAGCCGCAAGCCCTCGACCTCGACGAAACAGGAGCCGCGAGGGATGTCCTCGTCCTCAACCAGCGCAACCTTGCAAACCTGCTGCTCGCCCTCGGCCAGAAGCGCCCAGAGCGCCGATTCGGCAGGGTGAACCCGCAAAAACAGTTGCTCACCCGGCCGGGGAATCCGCCCCAGTGCCTCAGTGACCGCGTTGGTAAAGAATTCACGCGCCATCGGTTGCCCGCCCGCCATCCGCTCGCCGACCTGATACGCGAGCTCGACCAGCGAGCCACCGATCTCATCGACCAGAGCGCGCTGGCCTTCGACCAGCGCCACCAGGGCCGCGCTCAGATGCTTGATCTGCTCGACACCTTCCGCGTAGGCGGCCCCATAGCCTTTGGAACTGCCGTCATCAAAACCCTGCTGATAGCCTTCGCTCAGCCCCCGCTTGAAACCCTCTTCGCGGCCGAGCGCAAAGCCTTCTTCGCTGGCCGTCACCCGAATGCCTTCGACCTCCTCGACCGTCGGCAACTGAATCGTCGGCGGCGGCACTTTCTCGATCGCACGCTTCGGGCGCGGCGGATCAAACGACGGGACATCCCAGCGACGAAATACAGCACTCATTTGGCGATCCGTCGGTTAATGCAAGGTATTCGGAACGAGCCCGGACCCGGCAGGGCCACCGTCAGGGTTTCCCATCAAAGGCGCTTCACCCGGAATTTTTACGGCGTCATCCGACTGGCGCAATTGCTGGCGAATCCAGCGGGCCAAAAGCTCCGGGTCGGCATGCACCTTTTGCTTGACGTCGGCGATCTCTCTGCCCAGCTCTTCGGCCGTGGTCTCTTCGGTCGTGATGGACGAACTGGACGAAATCCGCGACACCATTCGTCATCACCCTATCGAATTTAAGCTGCAGGCTGCTCTTCTTTGAGCCATTCCTTGAAGATGGTCGAAACCACCCTGGGCTCGCGCTGGACATAATCGCGAGTGTATTCGAGCAGATCTTCGTATTCCTGCTGCTTTTCGGCATCGGCGCGGGTACGGGCTTCTTCTTCGGCGCGCTTCTCTTCCTCGCGCAAATGACGTTCTTCCTCGTCCTGAATCCGACGCTTTTCGCGCTCGAGTTCGAGTTCGAGACGACGCTTGGCCCGCGCTTCAGGCGACATGGCTGCGAGTTCTGACTTCAGACGTTCGTCCTCGGCCTCATCCATCGTTACGCCGTCAA
>RFVZ01000383.1 GCA_009922405.1 Betaproteobacteria bacterium | reverse complement strand
TGAAAACCCTCACCGATGGTTGGGTCCCAGCGCCCGACTTGAAGAGTCCGGTGGCTTTGAAGTGAGAGACGCCGGCATCCCTGAAAAACGTGCGATCAACTTGAGCCTACGATCCGATAAACCGCCTCGTGAAGTCGTTTGACGAGAGCAGGAACTTGAGTGGCGCCAACAGCGACGTCGCTGTAAGCGGGGCCCAGCATGTCTCTCGGAACCGTTTTGGTTGGCGGACTGGGATTGAGTGATCATTTTCTGCCCGAATGTGCCTCCCAGCAGCAGGAGCGGGAAGCCCTTTGATGCTGCGCTCGAACTAGGGAACTGGATCCCTGGCATCAACGAATAGCTTGATGGTTTGCGAGATTGAGCCACACCCTACGGGCACATCCTGTGCCGACCCTCGGTTGAATCATATGCTGGACTGCGCGCAAGTGTGTAAGACGCCGGTTCTGGCAAGTGTGCCCCGGTCGAGGTCTTTAAGGCCTTTACGGCGATGCGCCGCCAGGATTATGAGCGGTGTGATGAAACTGAGGGTGAGGATTGACACACAATCTAGACAGCTAGATTTTTAAATGCATGGGATACTGAGCAACTTAGGAATCTCATCATGACCTCAGTTGGCATCTTCGAGGCAAAGAATCGGCTGTCCGAGTTGGTAGCGCGGGCCGCGCGTGGAGAAGAGATCGTCATCACTCGCCGGGGCGAGCAGGTCGCTAGGTTAATGCCGCCGCGGGCGCCTGATCCACTGGGTCAGGCTCAGAACCTCGTCGCTCGGATCCGCCAGAATCGCGCAGAACATGATCTGGGGGGAGGGGTCTCCATTCGGGAACTGATTAATGATGGCCGTTACTAATGCCGGCCTCGTCCGTATTTGCCGCTACGGGAACTGGCTGGGTCATCGATGCGTCGATCACGATGCCATGGTTTTTTCCTGACGAGGCCACCCCTTTCACCGAGGCACTGCTCGACACGCTGGGTAAACACGAGCTCTGGGCACCCACGCTCTGGGTGCTCGAATGCACTAACGTTCTTCAAAGCGCCCAACGTCGGCGACGTATCGACGCTACCCGTCGAGCAGAGATTGCGGGCGAACTGAGCGAATTGCCGGTCCGCCTGGATTCCCAAATACCGGATTTCGTGGGTCTCGACCGTCTAGCATTCACCCATGGCCTAAGCGCCTACGATGCCGCGTACCTTGAACTCGCGTTACGACGATCTTTGGTGCTGGTCAGCCTCGACGGCCAGCTAATCGCCGCCGCCAGGGCACTTGGTCATCCGGTGTTTGAAAAATTGGAACAACAAGGGTGATTTGTAGGACATTAATCCTTGGCTGGTGCTGCGCTTACTGGCTCCGGATTTTTTGAGGACGTCGCGCTCCATCAGTTGGGTGATGTCGCGAAGCGCCGATCAGCCATTGCGATAACAGCGTTACCTCGGACTGTGAGTTGGCTGTTAACAGATAGCCGATCGCAATGTGTCAGCTGAAGCCCTACCGACTTCATGACTAAACATCGGCTCCCCCGAGCCACGTTTTTGACCAATCCAGGAGGTACATTCGAGAGCATCAAACCAACGGAAAATACCCCCGGGCGGCATTTTCTACCGGTCGTAGTCCCCTGCGCAGATATCCGCTCACCGTATTGCCCTTGTCGGCATGCTTGTCCGCCAACTGCCGTGGACTGTCGCCGATGCGGCCCATGGCCGAGGCCCAGAGTCGCAGTTCCTCACCAATCTGCCGCATGGGCACCGAAAAGGCTACGGTTCGAGCACGTTGATATTCAACCACCCGAACGCTTTGGATAATTGACGCCGAGGTGATGGTGCCTCGGAAAAATGGCCATCCCGGCGGCGAATCTGATACCACTGCACACGGCCGACGAAAGATCAGCAGCTGGCGACATCAGATTCGGTAAGCCTGCCAGCCTAGCCGGATGTAAGCGCGGGCAACGAACGATTCCCACCGTATCGATCTAAGTCAGTCTTGCGCCAACGCCTCCCGCGGCGCTGTGCTCAAGATCTTCGGGCGCGAACTGGCACCGCTAAGGCGCTAGAAAACCTGCCAGCCCCTACAGAGCCCCTACACGGCGAC
>RFVZ01000382.1 GCA_009922405.1 Betaproteobacteria bacterium | reverse complement strand
GCCCCGGCCTCAATTTTTTCTACCGCGTCAGCGCCCGAAAGAATCCCGCCGACGCCGATGATTGGCATGTCTGCGGGAAGTTTGGCGCGGAGCTGCCGGATCACTCGATTCGATGCTTCGCGCACCGGCGCGCCGGATAGGCCGCCAAGCTCTTGCCCATGCTTGAGGTGTCGCACGGCCTCTCGAGCGATTGTCGTGTTGGTTGCGATCACGCCATCGATACCTTGCGCAGGCAACACCTGCGCAATGGTGTCGATTGCGGAATCTTCGAGGTCGGGGGCGATCTTGACCAACAGCGGCACTTTGCGCCTGTGGGTTTGTTCCAGCGCCTCGCGCTCGGTCCTTAGCCGAACCAGGAGTGCGGTGAGTTCGTCACCCCCCTGAAGCGCTCGGAGCTGGCTGGTGTTGGGGGAAGAAATGTTGACGGTGATGTAGTCCGCGAGCGGATAGGCGGCCTTCAGACCCAGTGCGTAATCGTCGGCCGCAGCTTCGATTGGGGTTGAAGCGTTTTTGCCGATATTGATGCCGAGCAAAATCTGGCCTAAGGGACCACGAAGGGTATCGGCTGCCCGCGCCACGCGCACGTTGGCGACAAACGTTTCGAGCCCTTCGTTATTAAATCCCAAGCGATTGATGATGCCCCTGGCCTCAGGCAGTCGAAACATCCGTGGTTGCGGGTTTCCTGGCTGGGCGCGAGGTGTGACCGTACCGACTTCAAGGAAGCCAAATCCGAGTTGTGTCAGCGCGGCGAGGTGCCGGGCGTTTTTATCGAGTCCAGCGGCTAAGCCGACCCGATTGGGAAACCGCAAACCCATCAGTTCGATGGGGTCATGGATAGGCTGGCCTGCGATCCAGCGTAGTGACGCTGACCCAAGCGCGGGCGTTTCAGCCAGCCAGTCGAGTACTCGGAAGGTGACGTCGTGGGCCTGCTCGGGATCGAGCCGAAACAACAGGGGCCGAGCCAGCGCGTAAAGATTCAAACGATTGAAACCGGTTACAGCGGTTGCCAGACGCCATCGCGCAGGACTTCGGCGGGGCGGAAACGCGCTTTGTAAGCCATCTTAGGACTTTCTGCGATCCAATAACCAAGATAAAGATGAGCAAGACCCATCTGGCGCGCCTGGTCGATTTGCCAGAGTACGTTATAGGTCCCGTAACTGGCGTGATCGTGGTCCGGCTCAAAATAGGTGTAGACCGACGAAAGACCATCGTCCAGTAGATCGATAATGGAAATCATGACGAGCTCGTCGGTCTCGGACCGGAACTCGACCAACCGTGTATTGACCCGGCTTTGTAGCAGGAACTGGGCGTACTGATCTCGGCTGTCCTGATCCATACCGCCGCCGGCGTGACGGCTGGCCTGGTAGCGCAAATAAAGCTGGTAGTGATCAGCCGAAAAACCAGGTTCGGCAACGCGCACGCTGAGATTGGAGTGATCACGCCATGCCCGGCGTTGGCTACGGTTGGGTTCGAACTGCGCGACGGGGACACGAACCGGTAGACAGGCTCGACAACCGTCACAGTGCGGGCGGTAGGTGAAGACACCGCTGCGGCGAAAACCCGCCCGAACCAGCTGGGCATAGACCTCGGATTGGATCAGGTGACTTGGGGTAGCGACCTGCGACCGCGCCTGCCGATCAGGCAGGTAACTGCAGGCATAGGGCGCCGTCGCATAAAACTGCAGCGCTGAGAACGGTAGGTCCTTGAGATGAGTCATGGCAGGGACGGGTTCAGGTTGGTCGACGACCAGTCCGGCTCCGGTAATCGGGACGCCTGCGCAAGGATATGCAGAAAATGGTCCCGAGCGATAGGGCGCGCACCCATCGATGCCAGATGCCGTGTCTGCTGCTGACAGTCAATCAGCTCGAATCCCCAGGCCTGCAACTGCTGCACAAGGACGGCTAAAGCGGCCTTTGAGGCATCGCTCGCGCGCGTGAACATCGATTCACCAAAAAAAATCCGACCGATCGAGACACCATATAAGCCTGCGATCAGGGTGTGCGTCGACCTGGCCCAGACTTCAACCGAGTGGGCGATGCCTTGGCGGTGCAAGCCCACATACGCCATCAGGATGTCTTCGGTAAT
>RFVZ01000381.1 GCA_009922405.1 Betaproteobacteria bacterium | reverse complement strand
TATGTAGCTGGAGATGTATCTTTGAATTCACGCTTATCGGTACTAAGTGATGTATCCATGAGTCAACGTCTCTATGTAGCAGGAGATGTATCTTTGAATTCTAGACTATCGGTACTAAGTGATGTGTCTATGAGTCAACGTCTCTATGTAGCCGGAGATGTATCTTTGAATTCACGCTTATCTGTACTAAGTGATGTATCAATGAGTCAACGACTCTATGTAGCTGGAGATGTATCTTTGAATTCACGCTTATCGGTATTGAATGATGTTTCCATGAGTCAACGTCTCTATGTAGCAGGAGATGTTTCTTTGAATTCCAGACTATCGGTACTAAGTGATGTATCAATGAGTCAACGACTTTATGTAGCTGGAGATGTATCTTTGAATTCCAGATTATCAGTATTAAATGATGTTTCCATGAGTCAACGACTTTATGTAGCCGGAGATGTATCTTTGAATTCCAGATTATCAGTATTGAATGATGTATCCATGAGTCAACGACTTTATGTAGCAGGAGATGTATCTTTGAATTCACGCTTATCGGTACTAAGTGATGTATCAATGAGTCAACGACTCTATGTAGCTGGAGATGTATCTTTGAATTCACGCTTATCGGTACTAAGTGATGTATCCATGAGTCGACGTCTCTATGTAGCAGGAGATGTATCTTTGAATTCCCGCTTATCGGTGTTGAGTGATGTGTCAATGAGTCAACGACTTTATGTAGCAGGAGATGTTTCTTTGAATTCCAGATTATCGATCTTGAGTGATGTATCTATGAGTCAACGTCTCTATGTAGCCGGAGATGTATCTTTGAATTCCAGATTATCAGTATTGAATGATGTTTCCATGAGTCAACGTCTATATGTAGCTGGAGATGTTTCTTTGAATTCTCGCTTATCGGTGTTGAGTGATGTGTCAATGAGTCAACGACTTTATGTAGCAGGAGATGTATCTTTGAATTCCAGATTATCGATCTTGAATGATGTATCTATGAGTCAACGTCTCTATGTAGCAGGAGATGTTTCTTTGAATTCTCGCTTATCGGTATTGAGTGATGTATCCATGAGTCAACGACTTTATGTTGCTGGAGATGTATCTTTGAATTCCAGATTATCAGTATTGAATGATGTTTCCATGAGTCAACGTCTATATGTAGCTGGAGATGTATCTTTGAATTCACGCTTATCGGTACTAAGTGATGTATCAATGAGTCAACGTCTCTATGTAGCAGGAGATGTATCTTTGAATTCACGATTATCGGTGTTGAGTGATGTATCAATGAGTCAACGTCTATATGTAGCTGGAGATGTATCTTTGAATTCACGCTTATCGGTACTAAGTGATGTATCCATGAGTCAACGTCTCTATGTAGCAGGAGATGTTTCTTTAAATTCCCGCTTATCGGTATTGAGTGATGTATCCATGAGTCAACGTCTCTATGTAGCAGGAGATGTATCTTTGAATTCCCGCTTATCGGTATTGAGTGATGTATCCATGAGTCAACGTCTATATGTAGCTGGAGATGTATCTTTGAATTCCCGCTTGTCAGTACTAAGTGATGTGTCTATGAGTCAACGTCTCTATGTAGCTGGAGATGTATCCATGAATAGTCGTCTGTCTGTGCTAAGTGATGTATCCATGAGTCAACGTATCTATGTAGCTGGAGATGTATCTTTGAATTCCAGACTATCAGTATTAAGTGATACATCCTTGAATCGTAATTTTGAAGTTCTCGGTAAATCGATTATGCGGGATGATGTTTCTATGAATCAACGACTCTTTGTTGGCGGTGATACATCATTGAATATTCGTCTTTTTGTTGGTGGTGATGTTTCATTGAATCAACGACTTTATGTTGCTGGTGATGTATCCATGAATAGTCGTCTATCAGTATTAAGTGATGTTTCAATGAGTCAACGTCTCTATGTACAAGGTGACGTATCTATGAATTCACGGTTGTCAGTACTAAGTGATGTATCTTTCAATAGAAATTTTCAAGTGTATGGAACATCCATTTTGAACAGTGATGTTTCTATTAACCAACGTTTGTTTGTAGGCAATGATCTAACTGTATATGGTAGATT
>RFVZ01000039.1 GCA_009922405.1 Betaproteobacteria bacterium | reverse complement strand
GAACATCAGGCGTTCATAGAGCGCCAGATCCTGTTCGTTCTTGAGGAGGGCCCCAGCCAGCGGCGGCAAACCCGGTTTGCCATCGGGGCCGGGCGCTGGTTTGTTCACTGAGTCGGGTGGGATGTCTTCTGCCAACAAGAGCTTGATCCAGTCCAGGAGTTCGCTCGTCGACGGCTTCTTTTTGAGACCGGCGATGTCGCGCAACTGGTAAAAGGCGTCGAGCGCTGCGGCCACCAGCGTCTTTTTAAGTCCTGGGTAATGGACATCAATGATCGCTTGCATGGTCTCCCGATCCGGGAAACGGATGTAATGAAAAAAGCATCGTCGCAAGAACGCGTCGGGTAGCTCTTTCTCATTATTCGAAGTCACGATCATGAGCGGACGATGTCTGGCCCGGATGGTCTCCCGGGTCTCGTAGACATGAAACTCCATCCGGTCGAGTTCCCTCAACAGATCGTTCGGAAACTCAATGTCAGCCTTATCGATTTCGTCGATCAGGAGCACCGCTGGCTCGGGCGTTTCAAAGGCCTGCCACAACACCCCCCGAACAATGTAGTTAGAGATATCTCTTACGCGTTCGTCACCGAGCTGTGAGTCACGGAGCCGGGACACCGCGTCGTATTCGTAGAGGCCCTGCTGCGCCTTAGTCGTCGATTTGATATGCCATTGCAGCAACGGCATACCCAGTTCGCGTGCAACTTCTTCCGCGAGCATCGTTTTGCCGGTGCCCGGCTCGCCTTTGACCAGCAGTGGGCGCGAAAGTCGGAGGGCCGCATTCACGGCGAGCCGCAGATCGTCAGTTGCGACGTAGCTGGACGAGCCTTCGAAGCGGGCTTTTTTAGTGGGGTTTGATGCTGATGTATTCATGATGTCGATCATACTGGATCGATTGTCGGTGCCTATTGCTTCATGCGTCGGATCGTCGCATTGTTGGATTGCGGTGCACCAAACTGGCGGTTAGTCAGGCCGCTCGGTAAAATCAGAACCCTTGCGTGTTGTGTCTATTCTTCTACTGTTTGGGATCCGCATGAAGTCATCTGCTTTCGCGGCGTCGGTTCTTGTGTTGGCATCGCTCACTTCGACTTCCTTGCTCGCCGCCGATGCGGTCCAGGGAAATGCTGAAGCCGCTAAGAACAAGAACTCGATGTGTATCGGCTGCCATGGCATCCCCGGCTACAAGGCCTCCTTTCCGAGCGTCTATTCGGTACCGATGATCTCGGGACAGTCACCGAAGTATCTCGAAAACGCGCTTATGGCCTACAAGAAAGGCGAACGTAGCCATCCGACAATGCGAGGTATCGCTGCGACCTTGTCTGATCAGGATATGGCAGATCTCGCAGCTTATTACGGTGGCAACGGTGCGACTGCAGCCGCTGCTGCAGCCAAATAATCACCATCCGGGACACTACGATGTACTCCAGCACACTGTTTGCGGGCCGTTTGGTAGTCGCCCTGATGTCGGCGAGCGCCTTCGTGCCTTTCGTTTCGGCTCACGCTGCTGACCTTTCTGGCGCGAAAGAAAAGGCCGAACAGGTTTGTTCGGCCTGTCACGGAAAGGAAGGCAATGCGCCAGTTGATCCATCTTATCCGCGCCTCGCAGGCCAACATCAGGATTACCTTCGTCAGGCCCTCCTCGATTACCGCAGCGATAATCGCAAGAACGCCATCATGGGTGCGCAGGCGAAAGCGCTGACTAAAAAAGAAGTCGGCGACCTGGCGGCGTACTACGCGTCGATGCCGGGACAGTTGGTCGTTCGAAAGTAGGCCGGCAAGGCCGAGCGAAAAATCTCAACCGGTGAGCGCAGCGACTGACGGGGATCTCCTCGAGCAGCGTTCGTTCCGGGCAGACGTCGAGGTCATCGGGCTGGTCGGCATAGCCCATGGCGCTTCTCATTTCTATCAGCTTGTAATACCCCCGCTGTTTCCCTTTTTGCGTGAAGAATTCGGTCTCTCGTGGACCATGCTGGGGGTCATAACAACGGTTTTCTTTGTGGTTTCCGGTGTTGGGCAGGCGCTTGCCGGATTTGTTGTCGACCGATTTGGATCTCGCCATAGCCTGATATTTGGGATGGCTTCGATGAGCGCCGGTGCCGCAGTGGCCGCGGCCGCCGGAGGTTACGCCAGTTTGCTGGCTGCTGCTGCTTTAATTGGTCTGGGAAATTGCGTCATGCATCCTGCAGACTATTCGGTCCTCAATTCTAAAATTTCGACACGACGAATCGGCCATGCATTTTCCGTGCATGGCTTGTCGGGCAACCTTGGTTACGCTGCGGCACCCGCGATCATGCTTCCGCTCGCGCTGCTCTACGGATGGCGCGCGGCAATCGGCTCCGCGACTTTACTTGGCATTCTGGTGATTGGGCTCATCCTGTTCCGTCCCCGGTCATTCGAGGTTCTTGAGGCTCCCGCCCGCGCGCCGGGCTCTGACGGTCAACCAGGCGCGCATTCGGGTCTGTGGAGTTTGCCCGTTTGGATTACCCCAAGCGTGATCCTTTGCTTTCTGTTTTTTGTGGCGGTGACGCTCGCTAGCACAGGGCTCCAGAATTTCGCGCCACAGTCGCTGCGTTCGATTTACGGTATCAGTGCGGCGACAGCAACGGGCGCCTTGACCCTCTATTTGCTTGCGGGAGCGTGTGGAATGTTCACCGGTGGTTTTATCGCTGCCGCTTCAAGTCGGCATGAGCGGATCGCGATGGGTGCCTTACTTGGTTGTTCGTTGCTTCTGTTGATTCTCGCAAGCGGCATCGCCCCGGAACTCATGATCTTGCCCTTGCTGGGGATCGCTGGTTTTTTAATGGGCATCTTGCAACCATCCCGAGATATGCTGGTGCGCAAAGCAGCGCCGGTGAAATCAAGCGGGCGGGTTTTTGGTCTTGTGTATTCAGGCATCGACGTGGGTGCCGCAATGGGGCCAGCGATCTTGGGATTTTTCTTGGACCATCAACAACCCGGCGCAGCCATCGCAATCGCCGCGTGTTCTATATTGGTTGGCGTAATGATCGCCGCAGCGATCTCCAGGAGTCTCGCGTTACGCCCTTAGGGCTGCGCTTTTAAAGCAGTCCGTCGAAAAGCAGCGCGTCGACGAAATCGCCTGCGAAGTGACCAAGGCGGCGACTGGTTTGATCCACTGCGCGATCAACATTTGCGCCTCGCCAACAGAGACTGAGCCCGCGGAAAATCCCTCTAAAGTGGCTGTCAAATGCTGAATTGACGAACGTTCGTTGCTAGCCACCGATGTAGCTCATTTCAATCCGGTCGCTTCGGGCGACTGCGTGTGAGCGTATCTCTGAGTAGCGGTCTTCGCGTTGCTTCCAGATGAGTCCGATTGCACTGGCAATTTCAGAGTCACTATGGCCACTGCGGAGAAGGGCCCTCAGGTCATGTCCGGAAGTTGCGAACAGGCAGGTATAAAGCCGTCCCTCCGTGGAGAGCCTTGCTCGTGAACAGTCTCCACAAAATGGCTGACTGACCGACGAAATGACCCCGATCTCACCACTCCCATCGCGGTATTTCCAACGCTGGGCGACCTCTCCGACGTAGTTTGGATCGATAGCCTCAAGCGGGTAAAGCGATCCAATTTTTTCGATGATCTCAGCGGATGTCACCACTTCTTCCAGGTGCCATCCGTTTGAGGAGCCAACATCCATGTACTCAATGAATCGGAGAATGTGCCCAGATCCGCGAAAGTGAGCCGCCATTGGCAGAATATCGTGGTCGTTCACACCACGACGGACCACCATGTTGATCTTGAGCGGGCGCAGGCCGGCGCGGTCGGCAGCCTCAATTCCGGCGATTACATCAGCGACCGGGAATTCGACGTCATTCATCCGGCGAAAGGTTTGATCATCCAGCGCATCGAGACTGACCGAGATCCGCTTGAGACCAGCTTTTGCAAGTGCCTCGGCTTTGCGCACCAGAAGACTCGCGTTGGTAGTGAGCGTTAACTCGACTGGCTCCCCACGGGGTGTCCGCAAAGAGGCCAGCCGAGTGATCAGTTCTTCGACGTTCTTCCGCAGCAAGGGTTCGCCGCCTGTCAGACGCAACTTTTCGGTGCCATGGGCCACGAAGAGTTGAGCGAGTCTGAAAATCTCCTCGAAGCTCAGAAGGGAGGCTTGCGGAAGAAATTGGTAGGCCTGGTCGAACACAGATTTCGGCATGCAATAGGTGCACCGAAAATTGCATCGATCGGTGACCGAGATGCGTAAGTCTCGTAACGGCCTTCGCAGCCGGTCTACGAGATTGCCGTCAGGCTCAATCGCAGTCGCCGGGATGGCTGGAGCGACCGGCGAATAGCGAAGGTCCGCAATCGGGATGGAACGTTCGGCCATCAGCAGGGGTGGAAGCGAACAGCGGGCACGCTAGTTGATAGTGATGTTATTGGAGGGGTTTGCAACGTCACACCAGACTCGCGCCGGTTGCCTCGATCCGTCAACGTGGGTTGGTGAAATATTCGGCACCTTAGACCAATTCATAAAGCGGCTTGGGTCGCATCCATGGATACTTTGACGGGCCGCCACTTACCAATATATCGCGTCTTAAGGCGCGTGTTCCGGAGGATTTCAATCATGCTAGTCCGTACCATTTTGGGCGGTGAAGCCGCTCCTTTGCCTCTGATTTCCATGCCGGTGCGATCGATTCGGTGCAAAGACTCCTCGTTAACGGAACGAGACGAAGAGGCAAACCTGATGGCTTGCACCCCCAGTCCCCATGTTGTCGCCGTCCTGCAGGTTAGCCGACACTACTTCGGCTTACCGGGTCAGGAACGGAAAGTTTCGCCCTACGGTGCTGCGGTTTAAAGTGCCCCGTCGTTCTTTGTTTCCACCATTTGAAGGGGCTCGGCTACGATTTCAACTTTTGGCTTACGGACTCGCGCGGGTCGCGGCTTTGGCGCCTCGCTAGCACCTTCGGCAACGACGAGGTCACTACGGGTTTGAACCCATTCGAGACCCGCATTGGCAACAATCTCGGTGAGGACAACGGGTGCCTGAGGCGCTTGCGTAACCGGCTCGGGCGAGTTCACTTCCGCCGTGAAAGGTTTTGCCTCCGCGGGTGAGGGTTCGAGCGTGACGATGTCGATCACTTCAGGTTCTGCGGGCACTTCAGCGACTGAGTTCGAGGCCGCTTCAGACGATTCGACAGGGGCGATCGGCGCTGTCTGTTCAGGCGAGATGACCGGCTCAATCGACGCGATCGGTTCTAACGATGCAATCAGCTCAATCGATGCGATCGGTTCCGCAGGCGCTGCCTGCAACGCGGGGGCGGCTGATTCCTGATCCTGCACGCCAGAGTCAATCGGACGCCGGCTGCGTGGTGCCCGCGGAGCACGCGCTGGGCGGTCTTGCGGTTGAACACTGAGACTCTCAGCCGAAGGGGCTTCGCCCATAGGCGTTTCCGTGACAGTCGCAGCCTGCTCGGAACCTTCGGCACTAAGCCCCGACTCGGCGTCGGTCCGCTCGCCCTCAGGGCGATCACGTCGTCCGCCACGGCGGCGGCGTCGACGACGGCGCTCTGCGGCCTCGCCGGATTCAACTGTGTCTTCGGTATCCGTCGTTAAGTGCAGTGCATCATCGGCCGGGTTGGCTTGATGGGGCTGATCGGTTCTCGCCTCCAAAACAACGCCGGCAGGAATTCCCGGCGCGACTCCATTTTGAACGGCGGACGTCGGATCCACCGCAGCGCCATCTATTGCACTGCCCTCTGCATTGGAACCTCTGCTGCGCGGTGGTCGATCTTCCCGAGGCGCGCGGGCCTCGCCGGCAGGCCTCTCTTGCCTGCCGGTGCGGCCGCCTCGACTGCCCCGACCTTCGGCGCCCTCGCGAACGACTTGGGGATCTCGGCCAGCTGATTCAGAACGTCCAGCGCTCTCGGTTCGACGACTATCGTTGGCTGCGCGTCCCTCGCGACGCGCGCCGACATCGCGAGGTTCGCGGCCGTTACGGCCGCCTTCGCGAGGCTCACGCGGTTCGCGTGGTTCCCTTGATTCGCGAGAATCACGTGGATTGCGAGGTGCCCGCGAGCGCTCGTCCGTTGGCTCTGGCGCGGCGACCGAGGGGCGAGGTGCCTGCGCTTCATTGGCGGCCTTCCCGCGTAACCAACCCATGATTCGGCCGATAATGCCGGTTTGATTCTCGGACCCGGACGTTGCGGCATGAGACCCCGAGAACGAGGTGACCGGCGCCTGTTGGCCTTGTGGGTTGCCTAATTTGGGTGAGGCAGCATCCGCCTCACGCGGCACGTGAACCGGTGCTGGTTGGTCTGGGGTAATCCCTTTGACAACCGCTTCCTGGCGTGCTTTTGGCTGCTCTGTCTTGCGGTTCAAGTACCAACTGTCTTCAGCGGGTCCCTCAGCAAGGGAATAACTTGCCCGGTAGCTCGCCAGACGCTCATCGTCGTGCTTGAGACGCTCCAGTCGATAATGTGGGGTCTCAAGGTGCTTGTTTGGGATCAACACAATGTCGACCTTCACCCGCGCCTCAAGCTTTGCAATTTCTGTGCGCTTTTCGTTCAGCAGGTACGAGGCAACGTCAACGGGAACCTGCGCATAGACGGCTGCGGAGTTTTCCTTCATGGATTCTTCTTGAACCACTCGCAGCACCTGCAATGCGGAAGATTCAATATCCCGAATGACGCCTGTGCCGTTACAGCGCGGACAAGTCATGTGGTTGCCCTCATTCAGCGCCGGGCGTAGGCGCTGTCGTGACATTTCCATCAAGCCGAATCGGCTGATCTTGCCGATCTGGACCCTGGCGCGATCAACGCTCAAGGCCTCGCGTAGGCGGTTTTCAACTTCGCGCTGGCTTTTCGTGTTCTCCATATCAATGAAGTCAATCACGATCAGACCGCCCAAATCACGCAGTCGCATTTGTCTGGCAACTTCGTCAGCCGCCTCTAGATTGGTTCTAAGCGCGGTTTCCTCAATATCGGAGCCCTTGGTGGCGCGTGCCGAATTGACGTCGACCGCCACCAGGGCCTCGGTGTGGTCGATCACGACGGCACCACCCGAGGGCAGGGGGACAAGTCGGGAATATGCAGTCTCGATCTGGTGTTCGATCTGAAAGCGTGAGAAGAGGGGGGTGTCTTCCCGGTAACGCTTGACCCGGTTTACCTCTCCGGGCATGACATGGGCCATGAACTGGCGAGCCTGTTCATAGATGTCATCGGTGTCGATGAGAATTTCGCCAATATCGGCAGTGAAATAATCCCGTATTGCGCGAATGACCAGGCTCGATTCCTGATAAATCAGGTATGCCCCTTGCCCGGCTTTGCTTGCTTCTTCAATGGCCCTCCATAGTTGCAGGAGGTAGTTCATGTCCCACTGCAACTCTTCGACGCCTCGCCCAATCCCGGCGGTCCGCGCGATCAGACTCATCCCGGTCGGCACCTCGAGCTGGTCCATCGCCTCCCGCAATTCCTGGCGATCCTCGCCCTCGACACGCCGACTGACGCCGCCTCCCCTGGGGTTATTCGGCATGAGCACCAAGTAGCGACCAGCGAGCGACAAAAAAGTCGTCAGGGCCGCCCCCTTGTTGCCACGCTCTTCTTTTTCGACCTGAACTAGAAGTTCCTGACCTTCGCGAATGGCTTCTTTGATGGTGGCCCGGCCTTCAACACCCGGCTGAAAATATTGTTTGGCAATTTCCTTGAACGGCAAAAATCCGTGTCGTTCCTCGCCGTAAGCGACAAAGCAGGCTTCGAGGCTGGGCTCAACCCGAGTGACAACACCTTTATAAATATTGGACTTTCGGGATTCCCGACCCGCTGATTCGATATCAATATCAACCAGCTTTTGCCCGTCAACAATCGCAACCCGCAACTCCTCAGAGTGGGTTGCGTTGAATAACATTCTCTTCATTCAGTTCATCTCCGGCGCGCTGAGTGCAAGGTGCGCGCGATCCCGCGGACGAATTCGGAATACGGCCGTCAGAGATTGCGGGGGCGTGAACGATTCACGGCGGATCGCTCGAGCGCCAAAGGCGCGAGGACGTCCTGCCAAACTAGAGTTCGGGTCCGTCTGGGACGCTGAATCTCCGGGAAAAGAACCGTATGCTCGGGCGCTCATGCCGCGCCAATGGGACGCGTCACAAAGAAACTCTTCAGGTCGGACCGATCCGTCCACGCGCCGGGCCATCCCGGCGCCGCTGTGGAGGACGCAAATCCTGTTCATTTTGAGTGCCACCTTTTCGGGTTGCACTCGTTTGTGTCCAATCTATCGCACGGCAATGAAGTGCCGACCGCTCCGGGTGAAATGCCTTCGATCCGGGCGGTTCCGCAGCAACAGTCGTTAAAGGGACTATTTGCGATCGCCTGGACCCGACCGAAGGCGGTCCGATGGCCGTTGCCCCACATACAATAGGGTTAGACAATTTTGAGTATATCAGCGTGATCGAAGAAGTCGCTCCGCGCGCAAGTCGAATGGTCGATGTCGGCGAGGAACACGATGGCCAGCGGTTGGACAATTTTTTGGCCCACCAGCTCAAAGGTGTTCCAAAGAGCCATCTCTACAAGATGATCCGAAGCGGTGAAGTACGGGTTAATCGTGGACGATCGTCAGCCGACGCTCGCGTCCAGACCGGAGATCAGGTGCGTATTCCGCCAGTGCGCACGGCAGCGCCGGCGATCCATGCGAACGCGCTCCCGCATCCTTCACCGATTGTCATGCCAATCCTTTGGGAGGACGATGAACTGTTGGCAGTTGACAAGCCCGCGGGTGTCGCGGTTCATGGTGGCAGCGGGATTGCACACGGCGTGATCGAACGCTTGCGGGCCTCGCGACCAGAGGCTCGCTTTCTCGAACTGGTGCATCGCTTAGACCGCGGGACTTCGGGCGTGTTACTGATTGCAAAGCGTCGTCCGGCCTTACTGAGTCTGCATGCGCAACTGCGCGAAGGTCTTACGGATAAGCGATATCGAGCTATTGTGAGCGGTCGCTGGCCCTTGAGAAGCAAGCGCCTCGACTGGCCATTGGTCAAGACCCTGACGGCCAGTGGGGAGCGCATGGTGTACGTTCGATCGGATGGTCAGAGCGCGGCCACGATTGTGACTGTTCTCGCTCATCGTGATGTGGATGCAAATTGGCCGATGACCTTGATCGAGGCAAAGCTAGAAACCGGCCGCACGCACCAGATTCGAGTTCATTGTGCTCATGCAGGGTTCCCGATTATTGGTGACGACCGCTATGGGGACTTTCATCTGAATGGCCTCTGCGCCCATGCAGGATGGCGGCGGATGTGCTTGCATGCCCATCAGTTAACTTTTAAGCATCCAGTCAGCGGACAATCCCTCGTAATTGTCGCGCCACAACCGCCTGCCTTTGAAACACTACTCCAACATCATGCATCCTTCAGCCCCGTCTCAGGTTGATCTCGTTGTCTTTGACTGGGATGGCACTATCGTGGATTCCACTGGAGCGATTGCCGATTCGATTCGAGCAGCCGCACGCGATCTGGAGCTTGAAGAGCCCAATGCGCAACAGGCCTCCCATGTGATCGGCCTTGGACTCCAGGATGCCCTCCGTCTTGCGGTGCCCTCGTTACCACCAGAACGGATTCGCGAATTTGTGGAGCGCTATCGAGTGCATTACTTAGGCCGCGATCCACTCCTAAAGCTATTTGAAGGGATGCGTGAAATGCTCGACGCCCTGCGCGAGAGCGGGATTGCAATGGGCGTGGCGACGGGAAAATCGCGGGTGGGTCTTGAGCGTGCGTTTGATCAAACGGGGCTGCGCCGTCACTTTGACGCCACCCGCTGCGCGGATGAAGGCGAGCCCAAGCCCCATCCATGGATGCTCAGAGACCTCTGTGAAGAGCTTGGTTTCGAGCCTTCGCGTACGCTGATGATTGGCGATACCACCCACGATCACGGGATGGCGCAGTCTGCTGGCGCCTTGTTTGGCGGCGTCGGATATGGTGCCCATCCGCGCGAAACCTTACTGGCAGCCGGAGTGGATCCTGTGCATGAATCCGTTCAGGGTTTGGGCGAGTGGCTTGAAGCGAAGTTGGCGCGGAAAATCATGCCTCAATGAATACCGGAAAGTACGTTTCAGTGACGGCCAATCGAGACCTTGCTGACAACTCGGGTCGAGACCCTGCGGGGCCATCGACTCGGCTCAGGGTCTGCGCCTCCTCCGATTTGGTCGATCAGGGTCTCGGGGTTCGATTTGATCTCGGACCCGATCAACCGGCATTCGCCATTCGTTCAGATGGACTCGTGCATGCGTACTTGAACCGGTGTGCGCATGTTCCGGTTGAATTGGATTGGCTTCCGGGTCAGTTTCTGGACGATCGAGGGGTATATTTGGTGTGCGCCAGCCATGGTGCTCTCTATGAGCCCTCGACGGGAGCTTGTGTCGACGGGCCATGCCGCAACCAACACTTGAGAAAGCTTCCTGCGGTCGAACACGAGGGTTCGGTCTGGGTTGACTTGTCACCTTCGTAACGATTTCGTTTTGATTGAGCGCGCACATGTCTGAACTTCCTGCCAATGAGTCTCCGTCGACCTCGCGACCCACTGCCCAAACAGTCGCGTCCTGGGAGCGGTCTCTACTCGAGCGCCTTGCCCTCGAAACGCTTGCCGAGCAGCGACTACGTCGGCGCTGGGGTGTCTTTTTTAAATGTTCCTTTATCGGGCTTGCCCTTGTGACGTTATGGGGCGTTTTCAAGCCGTTTGAAGAGTTCGGGTCAAGTCATGGCGGCCGACATACTGCGCTGGTTGATCTGCGGGGCACCATTGAGACCGACGGGTTGGCCAGTGCCGACAACATCAACTTGGCGCTCCAGAATGCCTTCGAGGATGCCAACACGGCAGGGGTGATTCTTCGGGTCAACAGCCCTGGCGGGAGCCCCGTGCAAGCCGGTGCGATTTACGACGAAATCCGTCGCCTGCGAAGCAAGTATCCCGATATCGTCGTCTACAGCGTCGTTGAAGAGATTTGCGCTTCCGGTGGGTATTACGTTGCTGCGGCGACCGACCGGATCTTTGTGGACAAGGCCAGTATTGTGGGTTCCATCGGAGTCTTGATGGACGGCTTTGGATTTGTTGGCACTCTGGACCGCGTTGGCGTTGAGCGGCGGCTAATGACTGCGGGTGATAACAAGGGCATTCTTGATCCATTTCTCCCGGTCAGCGAACGGCAGCGGGCGCATGTCCAGAAGATGCTGGACGAGATTCATCAACAATTTATTTCTGCGGTTAAACAGGGCCGTGGCGATCGATTGAAGGAACGGCCAGAGCTATTTTCGGGATTATTCTGGACGGGGCAGCGTGCGATCGAACTGGGGTTGGCGGATGATCTTGGCACTGTCGACAGCGTGGCGCGCGATGTCATCAAGGAGGAAAACGTCGTCGATTTTTCCCCGCGGGAGAATGTGGCGGAGCGCCTCGTGAAACGGTTTGGCGCGTCGGCTGGGAAGGCAATCGGGTTTGGTGCTCTGCTCGATCAACCCCGGTTGCGCTGATCGATCCGTCGGCCAACAGCGCAAAAACCGTCAGTTGATCGCTTAGGTCGGGCGATGTTTTTCGCCAAAGTCCGACCGTTTTAGAACCGATCCACTGTTGAGGGCCAGCAAGGTCACAGGCCACGGCCAGCGAGGTTGTTGGCCTGAGAATTTGGAGGGCGGTGGTCATCATGGCCTGAGCCCGATAAGGGGTCTCAATCCAGAGTTGAGTCTCCGAGCCACGCGCCGAGCGGTCCTCTAGACGTTGGAGCGCCTTCGCACGCTCCTCGGCTTGCGCGGGCAAGTACCCCGCAAATGCGAACCGCTGACCCTCAAGGCCCGATGCCATTAAGGTGAGGAGGAGCGCGCTTGGCCCGATATGTGGCCTGACCGGTATGCCAGCGCGGTGGGCCGCAGCGACCAGTTGGCTTCCGGGATCGGCCACTGCGGGGCAGCCAGCTTCACTCACCAGTCCAGCATCCCGACCGGCCAGGATCGGCGCGATCATGACTGGGATGTCGCCCGCCGAAGTGTGCTCATTGAGTTCACAGATCTCGATTTGCTGAATTGGCCGAACCAGAGGCAATCGCTTCAGGAAGGCTCGGGCGCTGCGGGCATTTTCCGCAATGAAATAATCGAGGCTTGCCGTCAACTTAATCAGCGGGGCGCTGAGTTCTGCGACGGGATCGCCCGCTGTTAATAGGCCTGCGCCAGTATCCGGCCTGGATCCATTTCCACGTTCCCGCCCAATCGGTACCGGGATCAGGTGAAGTGTTCCAGGCGAGGGGCGACTCAAGGGTTGTCCTGCGGAACGCCGGTTAATGGATTCCAGCCCCATTCCCGCAACCAACTGGAAAGACGGATCAAGGGTAAGCCGATTAACGCGGTAGGGTCATCGCCCTCGATCGCTTCGAGTAGCGCGATCCCGAGCCCTTCGCACTTGGCCGAACCGGCGCAATCGTAGGGTTTCTCGGCAAGCAGATAGGCTTCAATCTCGGCGGCGCTGAGTTCTTTAAAGCGAACTCGGGTATCGATCCGCTCGACGCGGCTGAGCCCACGGTCAAAGTCAACAAGCGCCAGGGCGGTGTGAAAGTGAACTGTGCGGCCCGAGGAGGCTTGCAGCTGCAAGCGAGCCGCTTCGTGGTGGCCTGGTTTCCCAATCGGTAATCCGTCGAGAGTGGCAACCTGATCTGATCCGATTGTCCAGGTGCCGGTGCATGCAACGGCCTGCGCTTTGGCCAAGGCTAAACGCGTCGATAAGGCGGTTGGCAATTCACCGGGGTAAGGGGTTTCATCGACGTCTGGGGCGACAACATCAAACGGGATGCGTAATCGCGACAGCAATTCCCGGCGATATGGCGAACTGGACGCGAGCTGCAATCGGCAGAGCGGAGAGTTGGTGGGTTGCATGGGGGCGCTGATTCTGCGGGTATTCTGTTCAGATGATACCGACCATCCCGCCCAGCATCGACGCTGAATCCTTTGCCCGAACCCGCCAGAAGTTCTCGGGTGAAGCCAATGCTTTTCAACTCGAACGCGTGGCGGCAGAGCTTTTCAGTATGGAAGGCGTGCTGGTTTGGTCGGTTGATGGCGAGCCCTGGACAGATCCGAGGGGGCGCGACCGTCCCCATCTCCACCTGAGGGCCAGTGGTCAACTTGTGGTGACCTGTGCCCGGTGTCTCGGACCTTTGAAGCAAGCCATTGCAATTGATCGTTGGGCAGCGCTTGCGCCGGATGAATCGAGTGCCGAGGACGAAGATCTGGAAGCGGAGACCTATGATGTACTCGTTGCGTCGTCTCACTTTTCGTTAGCGCAGTGGTTAGAGGATGAAGTTCTGCTCGAACTCCTTCGGGAACCTCGCCATGCAGAATGTGACTTGCCGGCACATCTTCAGGTCGAGAGGAGCAGTGCTTTTGCTGCACTTGAGTCACTGAGGAAGCGCGAGTCATAAAGTATTGTTATACTCATCGATTAGTTAATTTTCGGACCTGTCCGCCATGGCCGTTCAACAAAACAAAAAATCGCCCTCGAAGCGCGGGATGCATCGATCGCACGATTTTCTGACGCCTCCCGCGACGGCGATCGAGCCTTCGACCGGTGAGGTGCACTTGCGCCATCACATCAGTCCTAACGGTTTTTACCGTGGACGCAAAGTCATCAAGACGAAAGCCGACGAATAAATTCCGAGGCGTGGTGGCGGTCACTCACGCGCACCCTGACTGCGAAAATTTGGTATGACGATCCGCATCGCGGTCGACGCGATGGGAGGCGACAAAGGCCTCTCAGTCACGATTCCGGCTTGCGTTGAATTTGCGTCCAACCACGACGACGTTTCCCTGATTCTAGTGGGCCTGGAGCCCGAAATCCGGGCAGCACTGTCATTGACTGAATCCGCTGGCGATCGCTCGTCCGGTGGGCAATCGATTGCCTCCTTGATTCGCTCGGATCGGCTTCGGATTCACGGCGCGTCGGAAGAAGTGGGGATGGGGGAGGCCGTGGCGCAGGCGCTCCGCGGGAAGAAGGATTCGTCGATGCGTGTGGCCGCGTCGTTGGTCAATGCGGGTGAGGCTCAGGCCTGCATCAGCGCGGGCAACACAGGCGCATGGATGGCAATTTCGCGCTACGTTCTTCGAACCCTGGACGGGATTGACCGACCCGCCATCGCAGCGCCGTTTCCGACCTTGAGTGGCCGCGATACGACGATGCTCGACCTAGGGGCCAATTTAGATTGCACTCCGGAGCATCTGCGTCAGTTTGCCTTGATGGGGTCTGCGCTGGTGGGTGCGATCGATGGCCGAGCGCAGCCGACGGTTGGCCTACTCAATGTGGGCGAAGAACTCATCAAAGGAAACGAAACCGTCAAATTGGCGGCCGATCTCCTGCGCGACGCTCAGGCGAAGGGCCAGATCTCCTTTTTCGGCAATGTTGAGGGCAACGACATTTACCGGGGCGTCACTGACGTCGTGGTATGCGACGGATTTGTCGGAAATGTGGCCTTAAAGGCGTCCGAAGGCTTGGCTCAATTGATGACAGGCTTTATCCGTGAGGAATTCGAGCGCACACCGCTGTCCAAAGTCCTCGCCTTGATGGCATTCCCGGTTTTGAAGCGATTCAAACGTCGGCTGGACCCCCGTCGCTACAACGGCGCGAGCCTTGTTGGACTTCGAGGCGTGGTCATCAAGAGCCACGGTTCCGCTGACGCAGTGGCGTTTGGCAATGCTCTGGGCCGCGCCCGCGACGCAGCCCGTAACGGTCTGGTGGACCGAATAGCCAAGGTACTCGGCTGAGGTTTCGGCACCGACACAAGTCATCTGAGCGTACACTCCACGCGTGGTTGATTTCGCTCCC
>RFVZ01000380.1 GCA_009922405.1 Betaproteobacteria bacterium | reverse complement strand
TCGCGGCCAGGGATCGATCGCCAATGAAAACTGCTGAACGCGCTGCCGCGGGTCCTGCAGCGGCCTCAACCGAACCCAATGATGCGCATGTTCCACCATGGACCCGTAGCGATATCGGGTCTCATGCGTCACGGCAAGTGCCCGCATCCGTCAGACCCTTAACGCTCTAGAGCCCATTCGGGCGTGGGTAAACCAGGCAATTCCAATGCGGTCCGACATCGCCCAGGCCGCGGTTCGGCAGGCCGCCAAGCGCGCCAACAATCGCGCCGGGCGCCCATCCGCGTCAATCTCGCATAGTTCTGCCAACGGCCAGTGCTCGACATCGGGAACCAGTGCAGCCATCGCAGCAGGGTCGACATCGTCAGCTGGCACGGGCAAACGGGCCAGGCGTCCCGCCAAGGTCCTCGCGACCCAGGCCAATGCACGAGGGTTATCACCATCCAGAATCAGGGTATCCACGAGCGAGGCAAGCCCGAAGCGGCGCTGATAACGCGCTCTGTAGGTGATCGAGCTGTCAAATGCGTCCAGGACAAAATCAAATCCTGCCTCGTGCTGCATCGCGCCCGCCTCGAGTGCGAATTCAAGCACGGTCGTCAGCGTGGCCAGTCGCTCGATCTGACGTCCGATCGAAAGCAACCGCCAGCCATCGTCGCGGGTCATTCGGTCGGCCTGCGCCCCAGTGATTGCGGTTAGCAGGGTTTCGAGTCGCACCATCGCTTGGCGCAGTGAAGCGTCCCGAGCGCGCCCCCCGCCGAGCTCTGACGCGAGATCAGCCTGAGCGCAATCGGCTGAAAACCGATCGCACGCATCGCAAATCATGCGCCAGTGAGCAGGCGACAGGCGATCTCGAAGTTCGCCAGCGGTTCTGCGCATCGCGGCGAGATCGTAGGCAACCGAACTATGACCATGATCATCGCGCATCGCCATAATCAGCGCACTTGCGATCTGACCAATCGGGATATCTGGCACCGGTTGGCTAGCGCGGGGTACTTTCGCAGCAACAGCGTCCACCTCCACTGCGGGGGGCGCGACGGCTCCTTGGGGCGCAGCTGTGCGATTGCGCGGAGCCGGCTGAGCCAAGCCCACCAGCCCCTCCGTCGTCGGAAGCACCTCCATGAGCCCCAGTTCAACTGCGATCCGCACAATCGCCTGACGCAGGGCCACCGGGGTCGCGTCAACCGAATTACTCAGCGATAAGCCGAGACGCACCAGTCGGGTCGCCAACTCCGCGCGCTCAGAATAACGCCCCAGCCAGAAGAGGTTCTCCCCGGCGCGACTCGCGACCGGACGCCGCCAGCGCTGCACATCATCGAGTCCAATTTGCCCGGGGAGCATCGTGCTGTGATCGACCTGACCCTCGGTCATGACCCATATGTCGGCGCTGCTGCCGCCGAGTTGCATCGAAACACTATCGGATTCAGTACGCGCGAGGCGCGCGAGCCCCCCCGGTAGCACCTGCCAGGATCCGGCCCCATCGGACAGGGCATAGACCCGCACCAAGGCCGCTCGTGGCACGATGCAACCACTTTCCCAGGTTGGCGTCATCGACAGTGGAATGGCGCGCTGCGCCGTCCAGTCACCGCCTTCACGGGCCAGACGCTCGCGCCAGTGGGCCAAGGCGATCTCGTCGAGTCGGGCGGCAGAGATTGCATCCTGGCGGCGACTGCCAAGCCCGGATGGCACCGTCGGCTTGATCCAGGTGTTGGCCAGCCCGCGCTCAAGATCAGCGCGAGCAGCCGCCTCTCCGCACCACCAGGTGGGCGCCGAAGGGAGTCGCAACGCTTCTCCAGTCAGGCGCTCGGAGATCGCTGGTAAAAAGCCCAGCAGTGCGGGCGACTCGATAAATCCAGAACCTGGGGCATTGGCCACCAGCACTTGGCCCGCCCGCATGGCCTGAACCAGACCCGGCACGCCCAGGGCCGAATCGGCACGCAATTCGAGGGGATCACACCAATCGTCATCGAGCAATCGCAGGATCACGTGGACGGGCTCGAGCCCCTTAAGTGTCTTCAGGAAAACCCGATCCCCCCGGATCGTCAGGTCACCCCCTTCCACCAGAGTGATCCCCAGGTAGCGCGCGAGATAGGC
>RFVZ01000379.1 GCA_009922405.1 Betaproteobacteria bacterium | reverse complement strand
TCTGATCGCCCCAAAGGGAACCCCGGCAGATATTGTCGACAAAATCAGTAACGACGCTCGCAAAGTGTTGAATGAACCCCAGATGCGGGAGCGTCTGATCGAACGCGGCATGGTTGTCGACCCACGCAACGCGCGCGAGTGGGGGGAGTTCGTGAACGCTGAAGTCGTCAAATGGGCCGAGGTGGCGCGACGCGCAAACGTCAAAGCGGTTGACTGACTTAGACGTGCGAGCCAGCTTAAGGTTGTCGACCCGATAGCTCCCTCCGACTTTTGACTTACCAAGTAAGACGCGCTATCTTCTTCCGATACACACGGAGTGGGTTCCGATATGCCGACGATCGTAGTCTCCTCTAAAGGTCAAATCGTCCTACCTGCAGAAATCAGGCGCAGGGCCGGAATGGGCGCTGGCGCCCGGATTGAGGTGCACGAGGAATCGGACGGCTTAAAGCTCCGTGTCGTGCGATCTGTCGCCACGGTCGACGTGAGCAAGTTGGCCGGCATGGTCAAGGTGCCATCTCGCGGCATTCCTCGTCGACTTGAGAATTTTGATCCAGCGTCACTGTTGGTCGGCCCAAACCCTCGGAAGTCGTGAGAGCTCTCGATACGAATATTTTGGCCAGGTTCTTCGTTGACGACCCCGATGATGCCCAGGCACTAGAACAACGCCCCGCTGCCGTCGCAGCGCTTTCCCAGCGATCTTTTGTCCCGGTGACTGTACTTCTAGAATTCGAGTGGGTTTTGCGGGGGTTTTACAAACTACCAAAAATCGAAATCACTCGAGTGTTTCGAGCGCTTGCAAGCATCGAACACCTCACGCTTGAAGATCGCGATTCGGTCTTGGCTGCAATCGATTGGTTCGGCAAGGGTCTCGATTTCGCCGATGCTCTGCACCTGGCGCGAAGCTTGCGGGCGTCGGCTTTTTTGACCTTTGATCAGCAACTGGCCAATCGTTCCAAGAATCTGGCCGTCGGGCCAAAAGTTGAGTTACTAGTCGTCGAGCCTGCCGCCTAAGGCGAGCCGAATGTATCCAACAGACTCTGAGGCAAACTTCTTATTGAAACTCAAAATTCAGGTCGATTTAACCCCCAGCAGTGAGCAATTTAATGCCTAAGTTCAGCCTAAAAATCAGCGCAGGTCGAAATCAGGGAGCGTCCCGCTGGACGTGCTTTGAACAATCTTTACGTCGCACGATTCCAACCATTGTCGGTTTGCTCGCCTCCGTGATCTTGCTCGGCAACGGTTCATCGGTATGCGCCCAGACACCCTGGCCCGCTGGGAAGCCGATTCGCTGGATCGTGGGTTTTGCCCCCGGAGGAGGCACTGACATTGTTGCCCGGGCCCTCGCGCCCGAAGTCGGAAGAATTTTGGGGACGAGTGTGGTGGTCGAAAATCGGGCTGGGGCGTCGGGTACGATCGCGGCTGATTTGGTCGCCAAGTCTGCCGCAGACGGATTCACTTTTCTGGTTGGACATTCCAACTCCAATGCGATCGCGCCCTTTGTTCTTTCCAAAGTCCCATACGATGCGGCGCGCGATTTTAGTCCGGTCACCTACATCGGCTACGTACCCAATGTGCTCGTTGTTCATCCACAAGTGCCTGCCCGAAGCGTCGAAGAATTAATCGCTCTAGCTCGACGCCAGCCCAATTTTTATACGTATGCGTCCTCGGGCGTCGGAAGCACCCAGCATCTCGCAGGCGCCTTGTTCAACCGAATCACTGGTACGCAGATGACGCACGTCCCCTACAAGGGGAGTGGACAGGCGATCACCGACCTGCTGGGCGGCCAGGTCAATCTCAATTTCGATACGATGCCACCGATTCTTGAGCATGTGCGCAATGGGAAGTTGGTTGCCCTGGCAGTGTCGACACCGCAACGGCTAGCTCAGTTACCCGGCGTTCCAACCTTTACCGAAAAAGGTATTGTTGGTTTTGACGTTACCAACTGGTACGCGATCATGGGGCCCAAAGCTTTACCGCGTGAAATCGTCGTTCAGATGGATGCCGCGCTCCAAAAAGTCATGCATGACCCCTCAATCCGACCAAAATTGGAGGGGCAAGGCGTTCAATTCGGCGGTGCACGCACGCCAGACGAGTTCGACG
>RFVZ01000378.1 GCA_009922405.1 Betaproteobacteria bacterium | reverse complement strand
TTGAAGGATGGCGATCGCTGGTGCTTGTGCGCGCTGCGCTGGCGAGAGGCCTTATCCGAAGGTATTGCACCTGAGATCGTTCTGGAATGTACCCATGAGAAAGCGCTCGATTTCGTGAGCCTTGATCATTTGCTGGCGCACGCGGCAACCGGCGGGGAGGCCTAGTCGCAGTCCTTAAGGTTTGGCAATCAGGGTCTCAGCACTGCGCTGCATCACCAGCATCGCTTCTTTGCGGGTGAGACCCTGTTCACGACGCAAGCGAACCCAAGCGTCAAAGCTCAGCAACAGGTCGAGGGCGTCAACCAACCAGCGCTCGCGGCGAATATGGTCGGGAAGGATCTTCTCCAGGACTCCGCGCTGAGATTGTGCTGAACGAATCGATTGTTCCTGAAGAAAGGCCGATTGATGGCGGTGCAGGGAAGAGGAGAGAAAGAACGGTGTCAGTTCTTCGAAAATCTGCGCCCGGAGTTCGATACTTTCCATCAATCGGCTTTCCCAGGTCGCCGATTGCAGCCGAGTCTTGAGCATCGGGATTGAGATTGCGTCGAGATCAACGCTAATCTCGCGATAGAGCGTTTCCATATCGTCGAAATGACGAAAAACCGTGCGTAGTCCGACCTGGGCCTGCACCGCCACCTGTTCTGCCGTCGGGGACAAGGTGCCGGCGCGGATGAGCGTCTCGAGTGCCGTGACGATCTTTCGACGGGTGGCCATGCTGCGGTGCAAGCGACCGTCAATGACCCCGTTGGACGAGGGTTCGCTTGTCGGTGCTTCGGGGGTCCTGGGAAGGCCTTGAGATCGATCCATGGTCGTGATTAAGGGTGGCTGCGCCACTGACGATCCCTGGTTACGCTCGAACGGCTGGCATGAGGCCGCTGCCAGGGCGCGCGCGCGGTCATGCCCTCAGGCGGTACGGGAATTTCTAGCAGGGCTTGGAGACGTCCCTGCAGGTGGGTGCCACCGATTTCCATGAACCAACTCAGTATTCGATTGCGATCGGATGTCGCCAGTTGCTGAAAGGCGCATCGTAGTATTTGCCAGCACCATACCCGATATGGACTGACCGGGGTCTTGAATGATGCCGCTTGCGTTCGCCACGCATGCTCACCTTGCCCCGCTAACCACTGTGCTTCGTTACCAGCAAGATAGAGCAGATACTCGTCGCCAACTAAGCGAAGCAGCGGACCAAGCCCGCCCGGGAGCCCGAGTTCTTGCGCCAGCGGAATGTTCTGTCGTGCGCTGAGTCTGGCGTCCGGGTGCCACATTCGGGCAACCCAATGCATGACCGCAGGTGCGCGGGCCCGCAGGATTCGGCTCGGCGTGGGATCGCTCGAAAAGTGTCGAAAGAAGGGGCCAAAAAATCCCAGGTCAGCCTGACTCGGTTGGTCACCGAGCAGAAACGGTCGATCGGCAAGCGCCTGCTCAAGCGCGTCGAGCGTCGCTTGATACAGCCCTTCAATGGCGTCTGCGTTTTGCGCGGTAACACCGTCCTGGCGCAGGTAAACCCTTTGCTGACGCAGCCTGATGAAGGTGCGCCTCAGCGCCACGGGTAAAGGGATGTCGCGCAGCATCCCCCGGGCCAGTCGATCGCTCATTAACCTGGCGTCTTCGCGAAAGGCCCAACGGTAATAGAGAGCGGGGCGCCAAAGCCATTCATCGCCAAAGTCTTCCAATAGATCGGCCAACCAGCACATGGCGGGATCGATCGGGCGAATCGGATGGTCTGGATACTGTTCGTCCAGCCAGCGCAGAATATGACTTGTATCGGTCAGCAGTTGGCCGTCGGGCAACTCAAGATGGGGCATCTGGGCGACTCCAGCGCGTTGCCCCAACGATTTAAATGAGCCGGTATCCATTTCAACCAGTTCGTAGCGCAGCCTCTTATTGCGCAGGTTGGCTTCGAGCTTGCCTGTGAAATACGACAAGTCGAGCCCGTGGACTTTAAAGAACGGGGGCGAGTCCTGGCTCGGACCCTGGGGCATGTCAACACTCAAAAGCGGGTCTCGGCAGGGAAGTTCAGGATTGACAGATTGTTTTATATTGACATAGTTAGTGCCATAAATTTTCAAACCTGACGTTGAGCTTGCCACGTGACTGATAACGCATCGGATGGATCGTCTGAATTCAAGAAGCTGAGTCGTCGTGCCTGG
>RFVZ01000377.1 GCA_009922405.1 Betaproteobacteria bacterium | reverse complement strand
ACATGACGCGCCACAATCCGCGCGGGGGGTGCAGCGCGCCGGCCGAGGGCCCAAGCAGCGGGTCCTCTCCGGCTAATGGACCGTCCGTTCGAAGCTGAACTGGCCCTCTCGTACGTCGACTGGAATCACATCGCGCGGCCCGAATTTGCCCTCTAACATGAGGTGCGCGATTGGATTCTCGAGCTTTTGCTGGATTGCCCTCTTTAATGGCCGGGCCCCATAGAGGGGATCAAAGCCGACTTTGGCGAGTTCATCCAGAGCGGCCTCGGACACGCTCAGCGTCAAATCACGCGCGGCCAGACGTTTCTCAAGACCAAGTAACTGAATGCGTGCAATTGATCGCAGGTGGGCCTGAGCAAGCGCATGGAAGACAACGATCTCGTCGATCCGGTTGATGAATTCGGGCCGGAAATGGGCTCGGACCTCGAGCATGACCGCCTCGCGAATTTGATCAAGATCGGCCTTGGCGGCTGACAAGCGCTGAATTTCATGGGCCCCGAGATTGGAGGTCATCACGATCACGGTATTGCGGAAATCGACGGTACGGCCCTGGCCATCCGTCATCCGGCCGTCATCGAGCACTTGCAATAACACGTTGAATACGTCGGCGTGCGCTTTCTCGACCTCGTCCAGCAAGATCACACTGTAGGGCTTGCGCCGAACAGCCTCGGTCAGGTAGCCGCCCTCTTCGTACCCAACATACCCCGGCGGCGCGCCGATGAGACGGGCGACCGAGTGCTTCTCCATGAATTCGCTCATGTCGATCCGGATCATGCGGTCTTCGCTGTCAAACAAAAACCCAGCCAAGGCTTTGCAGAGTTCGGTCTTGCCAACCCCGGTTGGCCCTAAAAACAGGAACGAGCCATAGGGACGATTCGGATCCGACAAACCCGCGCGCGAGCGGCGGATGGCATCGGCCACCATGCGCACCGCTTCTTCCTGGCCGACGATGCGCTCGTGCAGTTTTTGCTCCATGGAAAGGAGCTTCTCGCGCTCGCCCTGCAACATCTTGGCAACCGGGATGCCGGTTGCGCGCGATACAACCTCCGCGATCTCTTCGGTACCGACCTGAGTGCGCAACAGGCGCGGACGCTCGGTTAACTTGGCCGCTGAACCATTGAGGGCGGCGGTGCTCGCGACGATAGCGGTGCCCGCTGAGGGAGCCGCGGCGGCCTGCGCCGCATCGGCTGCGCGGACACGTGCTTCGAGTTCGGGGAGCTTGCCATACTGGATTTCGGCTACTTTATCGAATTCGCCCTTGCGCTGAAGGTCGATCATCTGCGCGCGCAGCCGCTCAATCTCGACCTTGATTTGTGCGCTCCCCTGGACCGCGGCCTTTTCGGCTTTAAGCCACTCGTCATAGTCGGCGTACTCGCGCTCGAGACGGTGGATTTCCTCTTCAATGAGTTCCATCCGCCGCCGCGAAGCGTCATCAGTCTCTTTGCGGACCGCCTCGCGTTCGATCTTGAGCTGGATGATGCGGCGATCGAGACGGTCCATCACCTCGGGCTTGGAGTCGATTTCCATCTTGATCCGGGCAGCCGCCTCGTCGATCAGATCGATGGCCTTGTCGGGTAGAAAACGGTCGGTGATGTATCGATGCGAGAGCTCAGCCGCTGCCACGATCGCAGGGTCGGTAATCTCAATCCCGTGATGCAGCTCGTAGCGCTGTTTGAGGCCACGAAGGATGGCAACAGTCGCTTCCACTGAGGGCTCCTCGACCAGAACCTTCTGAAACCGGCGCTCGAGCGCGGCGTCTTTTTCGATGTACTTGCGATATTCGTTGAGTGTCGTCGCGCCGATACAGTGCAATTCTCCCCGCGCGAGGGCGGGTTTGAGCATGTTGCCTGCGTCCATCGAGCCTTCGGCCTTGCCCGCACCAACCACGGTGTGGATCTCGTCAATAAACACGATTGTGCGGCCTTCGTCTTTGGCCACATCACTGAGCACGCTCTTGAGGCGCTCTTCGAACTCACCCCGATATTTCGCACCGGCCAGCAGGGCGGCGAGATCGAGCGTCAGCACGCGCTTTTCCTTAAGCCCCTCGGGTACGGTGCCGTCGACAATCCGCTGCGCAAGCCCTTCGACAATCGCCGTTTTACCGACACCGGGTTCACCGATCAGCACTGGGTTATTTTTGGTGCGTCGCTGCA
>RFVZ01000376.1 GCA_009922405.1 Betaproteobacteria bacterium | reverse complement strand
CATTGCGGCTGCAAAGCTGTGGGCCGCTGCCAGGGGCAAGATTCCGATACCCAGCCGGGCTTCAACCGCTCGGCAAACCGATTCGAAGCTGCGCACCTGCACACGCAGGACCATGGCCCGCATGAGTTGCGCCGCCTGCGCTTCGAGTAAACGGGTGAGTGTGCTTCCACCATCGAGCCCGATCATGTCCTGTCCCAGCAGATCGGCAAACATAAGGCCGTCTTGCGGAATCGCCTGGTCTTGCCGCACCACGGCGGCGAGTTGATCGCTACGATAAGGGCGCGCAAATAGTCCTTCGACGTCCGCACCCCCCACAATGACGCCGAGGTCGATTTCTGCACTGCGCACGCGGCGCACTGCGTCATCACTCCAGCACTCTTCCAGCACCAGACGAATATCGGGGTGCTTGACCTGAAAGCCCGCGACATCGCCCGGCAGAAACTGGGTCATCGCCGACGTGTTGCCGTGCAACCGCAAGACACTGCGTGAACCTTGCGTGTAATTCGCCATTTCTGCGCGCATGTGGTTGACCGACGCAATCACGCCTCGGGCCATCACGAGCAAGTGGGTTCCGGCCGGTGTCAGGTCGAGCCCCCGGGAGTGGCGCTCAAATAGCTGTGCCTTGAACTGATGCTCAAGCAGAGACAAACGCCGGCTCGCGGCCGGTACGGTGATAAAACTGGCTTGCGCAGCGCGGGTGAGATTGCCCATCTCGGCCGCACGCACGAACAGGGCCAATGAATCGAGGTCGGGCAACATGAGTTATCTGATGTTATCAGGCCTTCAGTTTCTGGCAATACGCCCTTGACACCTTGTGAATTCAAAGGACACGGGCCTTTGCTTAGAATTTGGTGACTCAACTAGCGATCGTATTTCGCTCAGGGATTACGCCTATGAAGCAGATGTTTATCGGGGGCCAGTGGCTTTCAGCCCGGGATGGCCGCACGATTGCCGTGATCAATCCCGCTGACGGTCAGCCCTTTGATGAGATCCCGCGCGGTACTGCCCATGAGATTGACTTGGCGGTGACGGCTGCTCGCTCGGCCCTTGACGCAAGCTGGGGACAGACAACCGCAACCGAACGCGGCCGGATGTTGCTGCGATTAGCTCAGACGATCCAGGATCATCACGAAGAACTGGCTCTACTTGAGGCCCGCGATACCGGCAAACCGATGACGGCTGCACGTAACGACATCACCGTCATGGCGCGTTATTTTGAGTTTTACGCCGGCGCAGCTGACAAATTGCATGGCGAGGTCATTCCCTTCGTCAATGGTCACCATGTCTGTCTGTTGCGGGAACCCCTCGGCGTCACTGCTCATATCATTCCCTGGAATTATCCAGCACAGATGATGGGACGCACGATCGCACCTGCCCTGGCGGCTGGTAATGCTGTTGTGCTCAAGCCCGCCGAGGACACCAGTCTCTCAGCCTTACGTTTGGCCGAGCTTTCGGTGGCAGTGGGTTTTCCTGACGGAGCAATCAATATCGTGACCGGTCTGGGCGAGGAGGCTGGTGCAGCGCTCGCCGCCCATCCAGGAATCGATTTCGTCTCATTCACGGGATCCAACGAGGTGGGCACCTTGGTGCAGCAGGCGGCTGCGAAAAATGCCGTCAAGTGTGTTCTAGAGCTTGGTGGCAAGTCGCCGCAGATTGTTTTCGACGATGCCGACCTCGAGCGCGTCGCCCCGATTGTTGTTCGGGGCATTATTCAAAATGCGGGTCAGACGTGTACCGCCGGCAGTCGTTTGCTGGTTCAGGCTTCGATTTATGAGCGCTTTGTTGCCCAGGTTGCGCAAATTTTTGAAAGAGTCAGGGTCGGCTCTCCGGAGATGGATCGAGATTGCGGTCCTTTGATGAATCCAGCCCAGTTGGCGCGTGTGAATCGCTATATCGAGACGGCCAGGACGGCTGGTATTCCCGTCATGGCCGAGGGGCAGATTGATCCGGGGGTGGCAGCAGGCGGTTACTTCGTGACGCCGACGTTCTTTGGACCGGTACCTCGAGACTCGGCACTGGCGCTTGAAGAGGTCTTTGGGCCCGTATTGGCAGCATTCCCGTTTACAGATGAATCCGATGCGATCGCGCTCGCTAACGGCACACCGTATGGCCTGTTGGCGGCGGTCTGGACCGAAAATGGCGGTCGTCAAACCCGGGTGGC
>RFVZ01000375.1 GCA_009922405.1 Betaproteobacteria bacterium | reverse complement strand
GGCAGAGAAGTCACCGGTGAAGTGCAGGTTGATGTCTTCCATCGGCACCACTTGCGCGTAGCCGCCGCCAGCCGCGCCGCCCTTGACACCGAACACCGGGCCGAGCGACGGTTCGCGCAGGCAGACCATCGTCTTCTTGCCGATACGGTTAAGGGCATCGCCCAGGCCTACGGTCGTCGTCGTCTTGCCTTCACCGGCCGGCGTCGGGCTGATGGCGGTAACGAGAATCAGCTTGCCGTTCGGCCGGTTCTTGATCGACTCCAGATATTCGAGCGACAGCTTGGCCTTGAAGTGGCCGTAGGGCACCAGGTGCTTGTCGGCGATACCGAGCTTTTCAGCGGCGACGCCAGTGATGCGGTGCAGGGTGGCTTGTTGGGCGATGTCGATGTCCGATGCCATGGCTTGTCTCGTGGTGGTGGGTAAAAGTAGGGACCAATGCGGGGGCGTCACTGCAGCCGTGCGAGGCATTTCCACACATCGCGCGCGGGGGGCTTCGACACATGCGGGTTCGAGCGGCAGTCACGACTACGCATTTAATGAACAGGTCTGAAAGGCGGAGGTCGGGTCCCCGCGCCAAAGGCAAAACCTCAAGGTGCCTTGCGGTTCAAGCGGTATGTAACGCTTTTCGCCGACGCCCTGCTGCGCGCGGACGCTGTTGCATCACTCTTTACTAAATCCTACACTACATCAATTATCAGGAGAATTTTCATGGCAGGTCGGAATTTCCTTTTTGTTCCCGGACCGACAAACGTTCCAGAGCGCGTGCAGCGCGCGATGGTTGTGTCCATGGAAGACCACCGCTCGACAAAATTCCCTGAACTTACGCACAGCGTGCTGACGGACCTGAAGGCCGTTTTCAAGACGACCACCGGTACACCGATCATTTTTGCGGCCACTGGCACCGGCGGCTGGGAGGCCGCACTGACCAACTGCTTGAGCCCGGGTGACTTGGTGCTGGCCTCGCGCTTCGGCCAGTTCAGCCACCTGTGGATCGACATGGTCACGCGCCTGGGCTTCCAGGTTGAAACCGTGGACTGCGAATGGGGCGAAGGCGTACCAGTAGAGAAATACGCCGAAATTCTGGCGCGAGACAAGGGACACACGATCAAGGCCGTGCTCGCCACACAAAACGAAACCGCCACCGGCGTCACCTCCGACATCGCTGCCGTGCGCGCCGCGCTCGACGCCTGCGACCACCCGGCACTGCTGATGGTAGACGCCGTCAGTTCGCTTGGCAGTATCGACTTCCGAATGGATGAGTGGGGCGTCGACTTGTGCGTCAGCGGTTCGCAGAAGGGCCTGATGTTGCCGGCCGGGCTGGGCATCGTCTGCGCAAGCCAGAAGGCACTGAACGCACGTGAGAAGTCGACTCAGCCGCGCTGCTTCTTCGACTTCGGCGACATGATCAAGGCCAACGGCACCGGATACTTCCCGTACACGCCCGCACTGCCGATGCTCTACGGCTTGCGTGAAGCGCTGAACATGATCAAGGAAGAAGGCCTCGAAAACATTTTGACGCGCCACACCTACCTAGCCTCGGGCGTGCGTGCCGCGGTATTCGACGGCTGGGGTATGAAGCTGTGCGCTAAGGCGCCGAAGTGGTATTCGGACACCGTCTCGGCCATCCTGGTGCCCGAAGGCATCAACGGCGCACACGTCATCGATGTCGCCTTCCGGCGCTACAACCTGTCGCTCGGCGCCGGGCTGTCGAAGGTGGCGGGCAAGCTGTTCCGAATCGGCCACCTTGGTGACCTCAATGAGCTGATGGTGTTGGGCGCTCTGGCTGGCTGCGAGATGGCCATGCTGGACGTCGGCGTGAAGATCGAACCCGGCTCAGGTGTTGGTGCAGCACAGAAATACTTCCGCGAGCACGACACGATTGCCAAGAAGAAGGTGGCACGCAGCGAGGTGGTTTACGCCTCGCAGTCAACCGGGTCGAACGAAGGCGCTACCGCTGGGGCTGCGGCCAAGGTGTGAGGGTCGCGCGACGAGCCATCCGGTGGTCGTCCTCGACCGCGCTTCGCTGAAGGCGAAGGTTCGTCAACTAGTTTCCAACCAAAGAGTACTGCCATGTTCGACCGTTTTAGCTCCACCCTGGACGCCATCGACCCCGAAATCTGGGCTGCGGTGCAGAACGAAAACCGCCGCCAGGAAGAGCACATTGAGCTCATC
>RFVZ01000374.1 GCA_009922405.1 Betaproteobacteria bacterium | reverse complement strand
ACAAAGATGATCGCCTGTGAGAGCAACATGAATTGCAACGGGGTCAGATTCATGGCCATGACCCATTCCTCGACGAGACGCTGCCCGCCGAGGATTGCGAAAACGGCGGAAAAGAGTGCTGACCCCACAAACAACCAGCAGACCATCGAGGTCGTCTTCGCCGTCAGAAACACCGCTTCCTTGATCTTTTGGAAAGTGAGCGACCGGGCTGAAAACGCCATCAGGAACGCGCCTGCGGCGCCAACGGCCGCAGACTCCGTTGCAGTCGTGATGCCAAACAAAATGACTCCGAGGACCACCAGGGTCAAGGTCGCGAGAGGCATGACCGACGAGATCAACATCGTCAAAATCTCGAATTGCTCAGCGTCAAACTTGGCGTAATACCAGGCCAGCAATGCCAAGGTCAGCAGGCCTGCAACGCCGAAACCTTGCTTGAATCCATCTGGAACTCCAGGCGCCTTTGCGGCCGTGGTCTGCACCCCTTCCATCGCCTGCAACCCACCATCAGATGCAGCACCTGGGGGCTCCTGAACGCTACCCACGGACCCGGGAGGCTCCTGCACCCCGCCCGAACCCGACGCGCCTGGAGGCTCCTGGAGTCCGCCGGCGGCAGGAGGTTCCTGCAGTCCCCCAGCAGTAGGAGGTTCCTGCAAGCCACCGGCGGCGGGAGGTTCCTGGAGTCCGCCAGCGGCGGGAGGTTCCTGCAGTCCAGCCCCGTTGTTAGCTTTCTGAATTGTGGACACCGTAGCCGCAACCGGTTCATCGACCTCCTGTGAATGGATGACCACATACCACCAGGTGGCCCCGAGGCACACCGCCGCCAGCCAAAGAGGAACCAGCGCTCGAAACAAGGCCCACACCAAACGCAGCCAGGTGATTTGCAAGCCCTTGGCAGCGCCCTGCAGGGCTCGTCCGGGTAACACCACCGCGGTCAAAAGCGTGGGCAACATGCGCGATGAATAAACCGTCGAAAGGTGTGCAACCCAAGGCGAAATGGGCGCGCGCATTTGCTCGATCGGCAGCTTAGGCGCCACCTTCGGGTCGATCATTGCCCAGCCGATCACGTAGATCAGATACAAGAACGCGAGGAAGAAACCGGGGAACATCGCAGCGGCATAAAGTTTGACGACGGACTGCCCGGCCACCGCGGCATAGACGATGATCATCACAGAAGGCGGAATCAAAATCCCCAGCGTGCCGCCAGCGGTAATGACCCCGGAGGCCATCCGAACGTCATAGCCCGCATTAAGCATCGGACGCATGGCGATGACACCCATCAAGACCACAACCGCGCCCACCAAACCGCTTGCGATCCCCCAGAACGTACAGATAATCAGGGTCGTTACCGCTAGTGATCCGGGCACACCGCGGAACGCAAGCCGGACGCTATTGAACATCCGATCCACGAGCGCGCCGCGCTCCATGACGTAGCCCATCAGCACGAACAACGGGATCGACAGAAGCGTTTCGTTGGTCATCGCCCCGAAAGCGCGTTGCACCATCAGGTCAAAAATACGATTGTCGTACCACGGGATCGCCGGATCGTAGAAGGCCATAAATCCGAACATCATGCCAAGCCCCATCAGCGTGAACGCTGTCGGGAACCCCAGCATGATCACTACGATGATTAGCCCTAGCATCGTCAACCCAAGCGCAGGATTACTCATGATGCTTTACCCCCGCCAGTTGCGCGCTGATGTGCCGATTCTTCGATGGATTTAGCATTGGCAATGGCCTCACGGCGGGCCGTATCGTCGACAAATTCGCTACCCGAAAGCTGCTGCTCGACCACATCCATTTCTTCAGCATCTTTGAGGCGTGGTGGCCACTCGCCCGTCTTGAGGCAGACCGCGCACCGAATAATTTCACTAATGCCCTGAATCATCACGATGACCCCGGCCAGCGGGATGACAAATTTGAAGGGATAAACCGGAAGCGCCATCGCGCTAAATGTCTGCTCGTGTATTGCGAGCGAGTCATGGAAATAAGTCCATCCTGCCCATGTCAGGGCTCCGATACCCGGCAGGAAGAAAATAACAAACAGTACGAGATCTAGGAATGCCTGGGTTCTCGGTTTCATGCTGCCGTAGAAAAAGTCCCCCCGGACGTGACCGTCCTGAGCCAACGTGTAGGCACCGCACATCATGAACAGGGTGCCGTACATCATGTTGTTGA
>RFVZ01000373.1 GCA_009922405.1 Betaproteobacteria bacterium | reverse complement strand
CTCACCGAGGCCTTTCAGGCAGACGCCCGCCCCACCAAAGTCAACCTCGGGGTTGGCGTTTACACCGATGAATCCGGAAAACTTCCATTGCTCGCAGCCGTGCGCGAGGCAGAGCGGATTCGGGTCGAGCAGATGCCAGCCCGTGGATACCTCCCAATCGATGGCCTGGCCGCATACGATCGAGCCGTTCAGTCCTTGTTGTTTGGCGTTGATTCGGCACTCATTTTCGAGGGGCGCGTGTGTACCGCCCAAGCGTTGGGAGGTACCGGAGCCCTGCGCATTGGCGCCGACCTGCTGAAGCGTTTCGTTCCCGGCGCCGCCGTTTGGATCAGCAACCCGAGCTGGGAAAACCATCGCGCACTGTTCGAAACAGCAGGTTTTACGGTCAACCTCTACCCGTACCACGATGACGAAACGGATGGTGTTGATTTCGACGCGATGAAAGCTTGTCTGGGCGCCCTACCCCCCCGCTCGATCGTTGTCTTGCACGCTTGTTGCCACAACCCAACCGGCTCGGATCTCACGCCCTCGCAATGGGCTGAAGTCGTCGCCCTCTGCAAGGGCGCAGATCTGGTTCCATTTCTGGACATCGCTTACCAGGGATTTGCCGCAGGCATTGAAGAAGATGGCTTGGCCGTTCGACTCTTTGCCGAGAGCGGCCTCGACTTCCTGGTCGCGAGTTCGTTTTCGAAATCCTTCTCGCTGTATGGCGAGCGCGTGGGCGCCCTCTCGGTTGTCTGCGCGGACAAGGACGAATCAACCCGCCTCGCGAGCCAACTCAAGCGTGTCATCCGCACCAACTACTCGAGCCCCCCAACCCACGGGAGCGCGATCGTCGCCGCGATCCTAACCACTCCCGCACTGCGTCAGCAGTGGGAAGCAGAGCTCGGTCAGATGCGTAACCGAATCCGCTCGATGCGCGAGCAGTTCGTGGCCAAACTTGCAGCCCACGCCCCGGAACACGACTTTTCGTTCATCGCCGCGCAACGCGGAATGTTCAGCTATTCAGGGCTGACAAGCGCTCAGGTGGACCGGCTGCGTGACGAATTCGGGATCTACGCGCTCGCCACCGGGCGAATCTGCGTTGCCGCACTCAACGACCGCAATATTGACTACGTCGTCGACGCCGTCGCGAAGGTTCTCTGAGCGGCTAAGGATCGAGGCGGCTGATCAGTTAGTGCGCGCGGAGGAATGCCAGAATTTCATCCGCGACGCGCTCGGGTGCTTCCCTTTGCGGGAAATGCCCAACCCCCGGCAACAAGTGCCGCGCATAAGGTCCCGCGAAAAACGCCTCCTTGTTAGCGGACGACGCCAACAAGGTGACTCCGTCGACTTCGCCATGCAACATCAGCGTGGGCACTGACAGCACGGGCGCTGGATTCAGAGCGCGTTCATCCTCGGCGTAAGCCGGATCGCCCGCCGCATGCCCCCACCGATGCTGATAGGAGTGCAAAACGATATCGGCCCAGTCGTCGTTCTCAAAAGCGTCCGCCGTCCGCTCGAATTCTTCGGGGTCATACCAACCGGCCGGGGCCCACAAATCCCACATCATCCGCGAGAAATTCCGCCGGTCATTCCGCACAATCGCCTCCCCGCGAGGCGTCGCCATCAGCCAGTGATACCAATAGCGCCGGGCCTGCTCGAGTGACAACGCCTGATCCGGCACATTGGTGCCGTAACCAACGGACATCATCACCAAGTGACTCGCAATACCTGGCGCCAGACCGCAGGCATTCGCCACTGCACGCGCGCCCCAGTCGTGACCAACCAACGCGGGATGACTCAGGCCGAGCGCCTGAATGAACTCAATCAAATCTCGCCCAAGCGAGGCCAATTGACCGGTTCGGGGCGTATCGGATCGTAAAAACGTAGTGGGCGAGTATCCCCGCAAGGCCGGGACGATGACGCGGTACCCCGAATCCGCGAGCCGCGGCGCAATCGCGTTCCAAGTGCGCGGGCTGTCCGGCCACCCATGTACTAGGAGGACCGATGACTTCCCTTGCGGATTCCACTCCTCGTAGGCAACTCGAAGGAGCGAGGTTTCAGCGAACTGAACAGTGTCTTTCATCGCTCAATCATGCCAGCAAACCACGCTCAGATTTTCTGATAGCATTATCGGCTGTTCCTCGATAGCTCAGTCGGTAGAGCACCGGACTGTTAATCCGTAGGTCGTTGGTTCGAGCCCAACTCGAGGAG
>RFVZ01000372.1 GCA_009922405.1 Betaproteobacteria bacterium | reverse complement strand
AAATAACGTTGCCAATGCTTCGACTCCTGGATATTCGAGACAGCGCGTCATTATTGGTGATCTGGTTAAAGGCGGAGGTGCGGGTGCAAATGGTGTCGGGGTCGAGTCGATTCGACGAAACGCATCGGAACTCATCGAACGTCAACGCCGCACAACTGCGACATCACTGTCGCAGGCTCAGTCACTGGGCGGGTATCTTGGTTCGATCGATGGATTGATGGGTGCGCCCGATGAGGGAATTGCCAAGGCACTTAACGGATTTTATTCCTCGGTCAATGATATTTCCCGCGAGCCAGAAAATCGGGCCTATCGTGCTGGTCTTCTCAATTCAATCTCGCTCGTCAAGGACCTCTACGCGCAACTCGATACTCGGTTAGGGGGGCTCCGTGACAATGCGCTGGCCGAGCGCACGGGGGTGGTTTCCCGAATTAATCAGATTGCCCAGGCACTGGCTTCGACCAACACCGGGATCGAACTGAACGTGGGGTCGGGCGCTGAGGCCTCCCCGGCGCTACTTGATCAGCGTGACAACTTGCTGCTTGAGCTGTCCAAGCTGAACGACGTTGAAGTCAACATCCAGAATAACGGGACGGTCAATGTCAAGACTATGACCGGGGCGAACCTTGTTACCGGTACATCGTCCTCTACGCTGGCGAGTACTGAGATCGGGTCCGGCGGCACGCTCGGCGCGCTGGACCAATTGCTTAAAGGCGAACTCGCCGCGGTTACGCCAACAGCAAGTGGGCGCCTTGCGTCGTTGAACACCGTGACGACTTCAAATCCGAACGAGTATTTTGAAGTTACTGACGCCACCGGCCAACGCCTGTTTACCCGGACTTTGAGTATCGGTCTTGACAGCCTTGGCGTCTCTGCGGCCCAACAAGCCAATATTGTTAACAATAACAATAACGGGATCACAGACACGAGAGTTTCGCTTGTTTCACCAGAGGGGTACACCATTTCGGGTGCCGACAACGCCGGCGGGAGAATCACCGCAACGGCGCGGTTTGACACGCTGGGTGTTTCTGTTGACAGCGTTGAAACGACAGATGCTGACGGGAATGTGTTGTTTCAACCCGGAACAGTGCGGACGACCACACCGGCGGTGGTCCTGGATCCTACCAAGCAGCCAACGCTGGGGACCCCAGTTACGACGGTTCAGAGTTACAAGTTCTATGTGGTTCGTTTTAACAATCCGCAGGGATTGACCGACCTCGGCAACGGGTATTTTGCCGAAACGGGTAACGCAGCCAAGGATTTCACTCAGATTCCAGTGACCAACCCCGTGACGACCCAGGTTGCGGGGGCAAGAGAAGCCGCTTTTCAGACTGCTTCAAATTGGGCCCGCTTGCGTGGTGTTTACGAAGGGTTCAAGTCCGACATCTTTCGGGCATTTGGGACAACGGTCGAAAATCTGACGCCCGCCAACATTTCGGAGTTTGAACTGCCGGGTGCCAATGGCGTTGTTGATTACCAACTCGTTGCCCGTGCGGCCAACAATCTCTTGATTGGACGGACTCGGACCGAAACGGACATGACCCGAATGACCGGTGAGGTCGGGCAGCGTAAAGTGTCGAACGATGCGATTACCACTACCCTAACTTCGATGTCGACTCAAATCGAGACCGAACGTTCGTTAGTTAGTGGCGTCAGTATGGACGAAGAAGCGTTGGACCTTGTTCGCCTGCAACAAGCTTATGCAGCTGCGGCCAAGGTGGTCGACGTTGCAAACAAGATGTTCGACGACCTGATGGCAGCACTCTGACCGCTTTGAGAGTGTTTGAATATGTCGACGTTGTCTGTTAATCGCCCCTACATCTCGGAGCTTTGCTCATGACTCGCGTTGCCTTTGATAACAGCTACCGCACAGCGACCGACCAACTGGGGCTGGCAGCAAAGCGTTTGCAGACATCCCAAGAACAGTTGGGGTCCGGGCGACGTGTCACGAAGTCGTCGGACGATCCGATCGCGGCGCCTAAGATTCTTCAATTGTCGACGTCTCTGGCGCGTCTGGATGAATACGATCGAAACTTGAATTTTGCGGAAGAGCGGCTCTCCAAGCTGACGGATCAGTTGTCCCGCGTCGGCGATATGCTCAACAATCTCAAGGAGTTGTCGGTCCAGGGGAGTAGCGGGACCTATTCAGCCCAGGATCGCGCCGCGATGCGGACGACCGCAGAAAGTACGCTTGATCTAATTAACGGCTACATTGCCGCCGT
>RFVZ01000371.1 GCA_009922405.1 Betaproteobacteria bacterium | reverse complement strand
GTTGCGGCCACGGACGGGTCAACTACGAGCGTCGCGTAAACGATAAACATCGGCACAAACGCCATCGTGAAGTACAGCAGGGCGCCGCCCACCGTGCCGCGAATCGCACTCCGTTCATCGCGGGCGCTGGTCACTCGCTGAAACACATCCTGCTGGGGGATCGAACCCAAGGCCATCGTTAGGAATGCCGCACTGAACTCCCACCAGTTGGCTTGCGGCCCATGGGGGAACAATTCAAGTCGCCCGGCATCGTGCGCAGCCGCGATGACGACGCCGGGACCGCCGGCCAGATCGCCCACGTACCAGGCGATTCCAAGGAGCCCGACAATCACGACGGCCGACTGGAACAGGTCGGTAAAAGCCACCGAAATCATGCCGCCCCAGACGGTGTAAATCAGCACAACACAGGCACCGATCAAAATGCCCTGATCGATCGAAACTTCGCCATGAGTCAGGATATTGGTCATCAGGCCAATGGCAGTCAGCTGCGCGCTGGTCCAACCGACATAGCTGGCGGCAATCGCAAGGCTCGTCAACACTTCGACCGATTTGCCATAGCGCTTGCGATAAAAGTCGCCAATGGTGAGCAGGTTCATTCGATAGAAATGCTTGGCGAAGAGCAAAGCGACTAGCAACAAACACGTGCTTGCCCCAAACGGATCCGCCGGAATTCCGGTCAGTCCATCGCGGGCTGCAGTGACGGAGATCGACAGAACCGCCTCAGCGCCATACCAGGTCGCAAACACAGTGGTCAGCGTCATGTAAGTGGGCAAACTGCGGCCAGCGACCAAGAAATCTGCGGACCCGCGTACCCCCCGTGCCGCGATCAACCCAATCGCAATCGTTACCACCAAGTAAGCAATCACCGCCGTCAACAGCATGGCAAGAAGACCTCCGGTTATTTGAGGAACGCCAACACAAGAATCGCAATGACCAGCACCTGAATCCAGCGCCGGTTGCGTTGCTGCTCAAGCGTGAGTTGTTCAAGCATTACCCGAAGGGCATTATCGTTGGCCGGGGCGCGCGCCGAACGTTCCAGGGCCGCATGGGTCAGGCGCGGCAGCTCAGGCAGGATCGCGCTCCAGCGCTCACCTTCTCGCTTGACCCGATCGACAAAGCCACGCCAGCCGACTTGCTCATGCATGAACCGCTCAAGCAGCGGCTTCGCGGTCACCCAGAGATCCAGATCGGGATCGAGCTGCCGACCCAAACCTTCGATGTTCAGTAAGGTCTTTTGGAGAAGAACGAGTTGGGGCTGGATCGAGACATCGAATCGGCGTGAGGCCTGAAAGAGCCGCATCAACAACATTCCCAGCGAGATCTCTTTAAGAGGGCGGTCAAATACGGGTTCACAACAGGCCCGGATGGCACCCTCGAGTTCTTCGATCCGGGTCGTTGCGGGAACCCAACCGCTTTCGACGTGGAGCTCTGCAACCCGCCGATAATCGCGCCGGAAGAACGCCAGGAAATTCTGCGCGAGATAACTCTTATCGAATGTGGAAAGGGTTCCAACGATGCCAAAATCCAGTGCGATATAGCGGTTAAAGTCCGCGCCTGAATCACCCACGAAAATATTACCGGGGTGCATATCGGCATGGAAAAAACCATCCCGAAACACCTGGGTGAAAAAAATCTCCACCCCCTCACGGGAGAGCTTGGAGAGGTCAATCCCGGCCGCTTTAAGTGCATCGATCCGCCCGATCGGGATGCCATGGATGCGCTCCATGACGATGACCGAGCTCGAGCAGTAATCCCAGTGCATCTCGGGAATGCGCAATAACGGACTCCCCGCAAAATTGCGGCGCAGTTGATTCGCGTTGGCTGCTTCGTTGATCAGATCGAGTTCGTCATGCAAATAATGATCAAATTCATCAATCACTTCGATCGGACGAAGCCTGCGTGCATCCGCTGAAAAACGAACGGCGAGCGAAGCCGCCGTCCGCAGCAAGGCGAGGTCCTCGCCAATGACCTCAGCCATGCGCGGGCGCAAAACTTTGACCGCGACCTCGCGCCCGTCGTGAAGTCTCGCAAAATGCACCTGGGCGATCGAGGCGCTGGCAACGGGCTCTGTCTCGAACACCTGAAAAAGCGTCGCCATCGAGCGCCCAAGTGCGGACTCGATCTGGGCGATGGCCAGTTCCGACGCAAAAGGCGGCACCTGATCCTGTAACAAGGCCAACTCGTCTGCGACATCGGCTGGCAACAAATCCCGACGGGTCG
>RFVZ01000038.1 GCA_009922405.1 Betaproteobacteria bacterium | reverse complement strand
ACCAATCTGGTGGCGTGTCAGGTCGCGGCGCGCTTGTTCAATTTGCCCCTGCGGATCGCGCGCGTGCGCTCGACCGATTTCGATGCCTATCCGGATTTGCTGGGCGAGGGTGGGTTTGCGGTCAATCACATGATCTGTCCCGAACAGACCGTGACCGAAACCATCTCCAAATTGATTGAATTCCCGGAGGCCCTGCAGGTACTTGAATTTGCAGGGGGCCGGGTCAGCCTGATCGCGGTGCGCGCCTATGCAGGGGGCCCATTGGTGCGACATCCGATCCGAGAGCTGCGCAGCCATATTCCTAACATCGACACTCGAATCGTTTCTATTTTTCGCAATGACCACGCGATTCGACCCGATGGCGACACGATGGTCGAACCAGGCGATGAAGTCTTTTTTCTCGCGCCCAGCGAGCATATCCGCACCGTGATGGGTGAGTTACGGCGCATGGATAAGCCGGTACGCCGCGTGATGATTGCCGGTGGTGGCCGGATTGGACTGCGCCTCGCGCGAGCACTGGGAGAGCGTTACGAGGTCAAGATCATCGAGCGATCGCGAACGCGGGCCGAGTATCTGGCTCAGGAAGTGCCGTCGTCCGTCGTGGTGCTGGAGGGTGATGTGACCGATGAAGAGTTGCTGAGTGACGAAGGGGTCGATTCGACCGACTTGTTTGTCGCGGTCACCAGCGACGATGAAAACAACATCATGGCGGGCTTGCTCGCCAAGCGGATGGGCGCGAGCCGAACGATTGCGCTCATTAATCGGCGCGCGTATGCCGAACTGATGCAAGGTAGCCGAATTGATATCGCCATCGTGCCGGCTCAGGCGACCATTGGTAAGCTTTTAACTTATGTACGTGGCGGCGATATGGCAGCGGTCCATTCGTTGCGCCGTGGTGCGGCTGAAGCGCTCGAAGCGGTTGCCCATGGCGATGCCGCTTCGTCCAAAGTGGTCGGCCGGCGGATCGAACAATTGGCGCTGCCCAAGAGCGCGATGATCGGCGCACTGGTGCGGCGTGATCCCGATGGCTCATCGCGGGTCATCATGGCTCATCACGATACGGTGATCGAGAGTGACGACCACGTCATTGTTTTTTGTGACGATCGCAAACACGTGCCGGCAGTCGAGAAGTTGTTCCAGGTGAGCGTCGGATTTTTTTGATGGCCGGTGCTGACCGATCGTTGGCGATGGTGCGGCTCTTGGGCGTGTTGTTGTTTCTGTTTGGGCCCACCTTCCTCTTCCCATTGGGCTGGTCGCTTTGGGCCGATGATGGCCATTGGCAAGCCTTTGCCGCAGGTGCCGGGGTCAGTCTGGGCGCCGGTTGCATTCTCTGGGTCTTTGGACGTGAGCAACGGTCCGAACTCCAGCCCCGCGATGCCTGCTTGCTGGTGGTCGCCGGATGGTGTGTTTGCACCTTGCTGGCGACGATCCCGTTTCGGTTCCTGCTGCCCGAGACTTCGGTCCTGGGTGGGCTATTTGAGGCGATGGCCGGTCTGACAACGACCGGCGCGACGGTCTTAACGGCGCTTGAGCGCCTCCCGCAATCTTTGCATATCTGGCGCAGCCTGCTGCAATGGATCGGGGGCTTGGCCATCATTGTGATGGCCGTTGCCGTGCTGCCGATGGTGGGTGTGGGCGGGATGCAGCTTTATCGTGCCGAGGCGCCGGGGCCGATGAAGGCAGGCCAAATTGGTCCACGCATCGTTCAGGCTGCCCGCGCGCTCTGGCTGGTCTACCTGATTCTGACGGTCGGTTGCCTGCTCGCTTTACGGGGTGCCGGCATGTCCTGGTTCGACGCGGTCTGTCACGCATTGACGACCGTGTCCCTCGGTGGGTTTTCGACCCGGGACCATTCGATTGAAGCCTTTGCGTCGCCGGCCATTGAGTGCGTTCTGATGGCGTTTATGACGCTGGGAGCACTCAATTTTGCGACTCATTTTCATGCCTTTCATCATCGCAGTCCGCGCGCATACTGGCGCGACTCGGAGGCGCTGGCAGTCGTCACCACGATTTTGGCAAGTACCGCTGTGTTGGCCGCGTTTTTGTTGTGGCGTGGAGTTTTTGAGGACGATCCGTTGGCCTGGCGTCACGCGGCTTTTCAGGTCATTTCATTAGCGACGACGACCGGGTTCTCGACCTTGGACTGGGCCTTGTGGCCGAGCTTCGCGTCGATGTGGCTGGTTTTTCTCTCCTGCGTCAGTGCGTCCGCAGGCTCGACCGGGGGCGGCATTAAAATGATTCGAACCCTGATCCTGGTCCGCCAAACCGGGCGTGAGCTGGCCCGCGTGGTTCATCCGCGCGCGGTGGTTCCGTTGCGCATTAGCGGGCAGTCGATCGAGAGCAAGGTGGTTTTCTCGGTGCTTGGGTTTATGTTGCTGTACGGGGCCACCCTCGTGACTGTGGCCTTTTTGTTGATGGCCAGTGGACTGGATTTCACCACGGCCGTGACAGCGACCTTGGGGTGCCTGAACAATGTCGGGCCAGGGCTCGGCCTGGTCAGTCCGGCCCACCAGTTTGGCGGATTGACCGATCCGCAAATTGGCCTGTTGACGCTGACCATGCTGGCCGGCCGGCTCGAACTGATCATTTTGTTTGTGTTGTTGACCCCAGTGTTTTGGCGGCGCTAGAGGCGCCAGCTTGGGCGCGCGATCTGCTGGAGCTTGTGGATTTCGCCCGCGCCCCCATCTAAAGCCAGGAAATGTTGGAGTACCCCTATGCGCCTGATCTACAACAGCCCGAGTTTTTGTGTATTGGAATTCCCCAAGGCCCATCCCGTGGGCATTCCGCCCGCCTTTGGGGGTGGATTTGAGATTCTCGACAAAGCGGCACGGCGCGAGATTTTTCTGGCCGGGCCGATGGCCGAGGGGTTTCGAGAGCACTTGAGGGTCTGGGCCCAAACGCCTCCGAGTCTGGAAGAGGTCGATGATTTCCTGACCCGATTTCAAGGCTTGGCGCATCAACCGCTGGTGCTGCACTGAGGCTTGCCCATAGACTGCAGGATATGACGACTCGATTGTTCGCTTGGCCGGGGGCGCTCACCTGATGGGTTCTGTTCATGAGGCGGGGATTTGTCGGCGCCTGCGCCCCGAAGGTCCGGGGCTGATTCACCGCCAGTGGTCCCCCAAAAATTCGCCGCGCGCCGTGGTCGCGATCATTCACGGGGTCTGCGAGTACGGTGGGCGTTATGGCAAAGTGGTAGCCCCGGCTTTGACCGAACGGGGTTTCGCGGTGCAAACGGTCGACCTGCGCGGGCACGGCGAATCCGAGGGCGAGCGCGGGCACGTTGAATCGTTCGATGATTACCTCGACGACCTCGACCATTTGTTCGAGAGTGCGCTCGAACAAGCTCAGCGCGAGGCGATCCCGCTTTTTCTCTATGGCCACAGCATGGGCGCGCTGATCCTGATGGACTGGCTGAGCCGACGCGATGCTTCCCTTGCGGCGGGGGCCATCATCAGTGCGCCGCCCCTCATTCCAGGCCTGCCGGGGGCGCCCTGGTTGACGGGGCTCACGCAGACGATGTCATTCTGGTGGCCGACCCTATCCATGGACTTGCCGCTCGGCTCCGACGGCCTGACGCGCGATCCTCAACTCAAGTCGGTCTGGAACCGCGATCCGCACATGAACAGTCGGGTGACGGTGCGTTGGGGCGCCGAGTTACTGGCTGCGATCGACCGTGTCAATGCGAGTGCACCCCAGGCGATCACACTCCCGGTGTTACTGGTTCATGGGACTGACGACGATATTTGTCGGGTCGAGGGCACGGAGCGCCTCTTCGATTCAATCGCGGCCTTGGATCGGACCCTGCGTTTATGGCCGGGAAGTCGACATGAGGTTCATCACGACATGGATCGCGAGCAGATGTTGAGTGAATTGGCGCATTGGATCGAAGACCGTCTTTGACCGAATCCGAGCGTGACCTGTCGACACCGTTAAACTATCTGGGTCGATTGGAAATATTTATGACTGTTGAGCAGACGCTGCGAGCGCTGCTGGAGTCGCGCATATTGTTCCTGGATGGAGCGATGGGCACGATGATCCAGCAGGAACACCTCACCGAATCGGATTTTCGCGGCGAACGCTGGCGCGACCACGACCGGGATTTGAAGGGCAACAACGAATTGCTCTGCATTACCCGTCCGGACGTCATTCGGGGCATTCATGAGCGTTACTTGGCGGCCGGGGTTGACCTGATCGCCACCAATACGTTTGGTGCCACCTCGATCGCGCAGGAGGACTACGGCCTTCCCGAAATCGCACGCGAACTCAACCTGGCCGCCGCCCGAATTGCCCGTGAGGCGTGTGACCGCATGTCAACTCCCGACCATCGGCGATTCGTTGCTGGTGCAATCGGCCCTACGCCGCGCACCGCAAGCATCTCGCCCGATGTGGCGGACCCTGGCGCACGCAACATCACCTTTGATCAGCTGCGCCAGTCTTACGAAGAGCAGGCGCGTGCGCTGATCGATGGCGGCGCCGATGTGTTGCTGGTCGAGACGATCTTTGACACCCTGAACGCGAAAGCCGCGATTTTTGCGATTGAGACCCTGCAGGACGAGCGCCAAGCGGTGGGCTTACCAGCGATTCCGGTGATGATTTCAGGCACGGTGACCGACGCCTCCGGGCGCATCCTGTCGGGGCAGACCGTCGAAGCGTTTTGGAACAGCGTGCGGCATGTGCGTCCGCTTACCATTGGTCTGAATTGCGCCCTTGGGGCTGCACTGATGCGCCCCTACATTGAAGCGCTATCGCGGATTGCCGATACCTACGTGTGTGTCTACCCAAACGCAGGCCTGCCCAATCCGATGTCTGACACGGGCTTTGATGAAACCCCTTGCATCACCGCTGGGCTATTGGAGCAATTTGCCCTGGGCGGCTTGGTCAATATCGCGGGCGGGTGCTGCGGGACGACGCCAGAACATATTGCGCATATTCAGCGGGCGGTGGCACCGATTGCCCCACGCCGCGTGCCTGCGATTGAGCGCCGACTGCGCCTGTCGGGGCTCGAGGCGTTCGAGGTTGGTGAGGACAGTCTTTTTGTGAATGTGGGCGAACGCACCAACGTGACAGGTAGTCGACGCTTTGCAAAGCTTATTTTGGATGGCGACTTTGATGCGGCACTGGCGGTCGCGCGCGAGCAGATCGAGGGTGGCGCCCAGGTGATCGACGTCAATATGGACGAAGCGATGCTGGATTCGGCTGCCGCGATGTCGCGGTTTTTGAATCTCGCCGCTTCCGAGCCCGATATTTCTCGGGTTCCGGTGATGATTGACTCCTCGAAGTGGGAGGTGATCGAGGCCGGTCTCAAATGTGTCCAAGGCCGCAGCATCGTCAATTCCATTTCGATGAAAGAAGGCGAAGCCGAATTTCTCCGGCAGGCTCGACTTTGTCGAAAATACGGCGCCGCCGTGATCGTGATGGCCTTTGACGAACAGGGCCAGGCCGATTCGCTTGAGCGGCGCTGCGCGATTTGCGAACGTGCGTATCGCCTCCTGGTTGATCAGGCCGGGTTTGCGCCCGAGGACATTGTTTTTGACCCGAACGTCTTCGCGATTGCGACTGGTATCGAGGAACACGATCGTTATGCGGTCGATTTCATTGAAGCCGCGCGCTGGATTCGCACCAACCTGCCGGGTGCCAAGGTCTCGGGCGGTGTCAGTAATGTGTCGTTTAGCTTTCGTGGGAACGACCCGGTGCGGGAAGCCATCCACACGGTGTTTCTGTTCCACGCGATTCGGGCCGGCATGTCGATGGGCATCGTTAATGCAAGCCAGCTCGGCCTCTACGATGACCTCGACCCCGAATTGCGTCTGCGGGTCGAGGATGTGGTCCTGGCGCGACCCCCGCGTGCGCTCGATGGCGCTGAATTTGCGCCGGATCATCCCGATTACGGGAAGTCGGCGACCGAGCGACTCATCGAATTTGCGTCCACGGTACGGGGTGGCAGTGCGCGCCGCGAAGAAGATCTAGCCTGGCGCGCCTTACCGGTCAATCAGCGGCTGACCCACGCGTTGGTCCATGGCATCACGCAATGGATTGTGGCCGACACGGAAGAGGCTCGTAGCGAGGCTGCACGCCCGATCGAGGTGATCGAGGGGCCGCTGATGGACGGGATGAACCATGTGGGCGATCTCTTTGGCGCTGGCAAAATGTTTTTGCCCCAAGTGGTCAAGAGCGCGCGCGTGATGAAGCAGGCAGTGGCCCACCTGGTGCCTTACATCGAGGCCGAAAAAGCGGCCCATGCGGCCGCAACGGGGACGGTGGCTGCCGCCAAGGGCAAGGTTTTGATCGCCACCGTCAAAGGCGACGTCCATGACATCGGTAAAAACATTGTCGCGGTGGTGCTGCAGTGCAATGCCTTTGATGTACTCAATCTCGGCGTGATGGTGCCGGCCGCGAAAATTCTCGAGGTCGCCAAGGCTGAGAACGTCGATGTCGTGGGGCTGTCTGGACTGATTACGCCATCGCTCGAGGAGATGGCCAATGTGGCGCGCGAAATGGAGCGCGACCCGTGGTTCAGTAGCCGTCGAATTCCGTTACTGATTGGCGGTGCGACGACCAGCCGAGTTCATACGGCAGTCAAGATTGCGCCGCATTACTCGGGTCCCGTGATCTATGTCCCCGACGCAAGCCGATCGGTGCCAGTCGCGCAGAGCCTGATCTCGCGGGAATCGCGCGCGGACTTCATCGCGCAGACGCAGGCCGATTACGATCGGATCCGCTTGCAGCATGCGGGCAAAAAAGGCCCAGTCCTGGCGACGCTTGAAGAGGCGCGTGCCAATCGGGTGGCCATCGACTGGGCGGGGTCAGTGGCGGCGGGAGAGATAATGACGCCCCGGTTTACGGGTGTACGTGCTCTGAAAAAGGTCGATTTGTCGAGTCTAGTCCCCTACATTGACTGGACACCCTTTTTCCAGGTCTGGGATCTGGCTGGACGCTATCCGGCGATTCTTGATGATACGGTCGTTGGTGTTGAGGCGCGACGGGTCTTTGCGGACGCCCAAGCGATGTTGGAGCGGATCGTGCGCGAGCGCTGGTTGACCGCTCAGGGGGCGTTCGCAATTTTGCCGGCCGCTGCGGTCAATCATGAAGATATTGCGGTTTGGGCACCGGAACGCTTTGCGGGCGTCGAAGAGGCGCCAGCGCCTTTGTTTGTCTGGCACGGCTTACGTCAACAATTGGCCCGAACCCCCGATGAGGCGGGTGCTCGGACACCCAACGCAGCCCTGGCCGATTTTATTGCGCCAGCGGGAGTCGGTATTACGGACCATATCGGGCTCTTCGCGGTGACCGCCGGTTTGGGCGTGGACAAACGCGCTGAAGCCTTTGAGTTGGCGGGCGATGACTATTCGGCCATCCTGTTGAAAGCGCTTGCCGATCGCCTCGCGGAGGCGTTTGCCGAGTGGCTCCACGAGCGCGTGCGGCGCGAGTTTTGGGGGTACACCCCAGACGAGGCTCTGAAAATCGGTGATCTCGTGGCCGAACAGTATCGAGGGATTCGTCCTGCCCCGGGGTACCCCGCGTGCCCCGAGCATCCGGTCAAAGCCGATCTGTTTCGGGTCTTGGGGGCCGAGCAATTCGGGATGACCCTTACCGATTCAGGCGCAATGACCCCGGCCGCGGCAGTGGCGGGCTTCTATCTGGCGCATCCGCAGGCACGTTATTTCAATGTTGGACGAATTGGTGAAGATCAGCTGGCCGATGCGGCGCGGCGCCGGGCCTGGACCCTCGATCGGGCGCGACGTGAACTGGCGTCTGCGTTGGGCTGAGTGGGTGGACTGAGTGGGTGGACTGAGTAAAGGGCTCCAAAGCCTTTGAATTAGACGCCCCAGACAACGTCACGGCCAGCCGCATGCGCTGCTTTAAGCAGATCGAGCAGTGGCCAGGCGCGTGCGCCAAAGGAAACGGGGGGCTCGGGCATCTCGGGGTCCAGGTGTGTCAAAGCTTTCGTAGAAGCTTGTGTGGAGGGGTGCGTGTTGGGGTGCGGGTTGGGGTGCGTGGAGGCTTGTGTGTAGGGATGGTCAGTTTTCGCGGGCGCCTCCACCGATGACTGCGCCCGTGCCCGCTCGAGTCGGGCGATGATGTCGGGCAGTTGGGCGACTGTGACGATTCCCGATGGGGTGGGTTCTTTTCCCATGGCGCGCAAGAGTGGTTCGGCTACGTCGGCGGTCATGACCACGGTACCGGTCGCGCGGGAGCGGAATTCGTAAAGCATGGAAGGGTCTCCAGTTGGGCGAAACTGCTGAACAGACCGAACTTGGCGCAAGAAAAGATGCAAATAGAGCAGAAGCGGCAGAAATCGCAGAAATTGCAAAATCAGCAATTTTCGGGCGTGCTCCGGCCCCTGATTTGGGTGCTGCTCCTTAGCGCTTGCTCCCCCAAGTATGACTGGCGTGAAGCGGGGGATCCGGCCTTGGGCATGCGGGTGCTCTTTCCCGGTAAACCCGATGTGGCCGTTCGAACCATCTTGCTGGGCAACCTAACGCTCGAAATGCGCCAGCAGGGTGTGCGGGTCGATCAGACGATGTTCATCGCCGGGGGTGCGACGTTGCCCGCGGACGATGAAGGGGTGCGCGCGCAGGCTATCGCAGACATGAGGGCTGCGATGGTGCGAAATCTGGGCGGCACCGAGGTGGCGGTGCAGACCCGGGCGGTGCCCTTGGTTAACTCGGCGGGCTTGGAGCGTGGGCGACAGTCAGGCGTGCTGATCGAGGCGCAGGGGCGGATTCAGGATGCGCCGGCGCGAATGCGGGCCATTTTTGTGGCCCGCGGGAATCGCGTTTGGCAGTGGGTTGTGCTCGGCGCGGAGGTGGACGCCGAGCAGGCGTCTAATTTTCTGGATTCAGTGCGTCTGGTGGAGTAGCCGGAGTTGTTCCACGGGTTCTTCATCCAGATCACTGTCCGGGTTCAAGTCGTCATCGATTTCGGCAAGCATTGCATTCGGAGGAGAATAGAGCTCAGTGCCCAGCAACAGCAGATCCTGCGCAAAGCGCAACACGAGCGAACGCTCGCGAGGATCAAGTTGGGTACTGATCGATTGGAGGCGTTTTTCATAAACTGCCAACTCGATGGTGGGCGCAGGCACTTCCATAAAACTCCCCAAAAATTGTATTTGTTGCAAGCAACGTGATGAATCAAAAGGTAGCATTTTTTGATGCGGCATTTCCCCGCCAGACTGACAGAAACTCCCAACTCCAAGTTCTGTTTTTGGCCGACTGATGATTCGCCAACGCATGGTTTCGCTTTTGTACCGATGGTCAGGGCATCGTCGGTTACGGGTGATCAGTGAAAGTGGCGTCCCTTACCTGGAGCGTTATTACTTGGGTACTTGGGTTGGAGTCCGCTGTTATTTGCATCGTTTTGTAGGCAGTGATCCCGATCGCGGATTACACGACCATCCCTGGTCGTGGGCCGGTTCGATCGTGCTGGCGGGTTTTTATCAAGAGCAACGCGAGGGGGGTGCGCGCATCGTTCGACGGTTTAACTGGTTGCGGGGATCGACCTTTCACCGAGTTTTGCTGCCTGAGTCGATGAACGAAGTCTGGACGCTCTTTTTCCATCGGGCACAGAATACGAAGTCCTGGGGCTTTCGCGCGCCTGACGCGCAGAGCGTTCGAATCGCCTCGGGTGACAATCGCAGGGACTGGTGGTTGGATGCGCCTCTGGGGGCCGATCATCCAGAACGGGCACCGGAAAGGTCCCAAGGCGAGGGTGGGCCCCAGAACGGCCGAACCTGAAATAAAGAGAGCTGCCGATGTACCGCCCCGCCCACTTTGAGGAAACTCGGCTCGAACTGTTGCATCCGCTCGTGCAGGCCCACCCGCTGGGGCTGTTAATCACCCAGGATGTGGCCGGTATGCCGGTGGTTAATCCGATTCCCTTTTTGCTCGAAACGAATCGGGGGGATTTCGGGACATTGGTTGGGCATGTCGCTCGCGCGAATCCGGTCTGGAAATCATTCGAGTCGATACGATCGCTGGATTCCCTTGATTCTCTTGATTCGTTGGATTTTGCCGCTGCGCCCGATGCGGTGGCCCCTAGTCGCGAGGTGTTGGTGGTCTTTCAGGGTCCCAATGCGTATGTCTCGCCGCAAGCCTATCCGTCCAAGGCGCGACATGGCCGGGTCGTACCGACCTGGAACTATGCGGTGGTGGAGGCTCGGGGTCCTTTGCAGATTCTTTCGCCCGAGGCTGCCCATGGGACGGTTAGTCGCTTGACCCGTCACTTTGAGGCGAGCCGTGATCGCCCGTGGGCGGTCACGGATGCCCCAGCGGACTACGTCGATACGATGCTCACCGCAATTGTTTGTCTGGAAATCCCGCTGACGAGCCTGCGTGGAAAGTTCAAGCTGAGTCAGAACCGCGACCTCGAGGACCGATCAGGAGTCCTGCGCCGAATGGAGGACGAATCTGCGTCCGTAGCACGCTGGATGGCGCGCGCCATGGCACCGCCCGGGGCGGATCGCTAGGTCGCCCGCGCCGGCGTCGGCAGCCGCAAGGACAGGGCTTCGGCCACATGCTCGATCGAGAGCTGTTCTTGCGAGTCCAGATCGGCGATTGAGCGCGCCACCCGCAGGACCCTATGCAAGCCACGACCCGACAGATCCAAGCGCTGGGCCGATTGGGTCAGTAATGCATGCGCAGCGCTTGTGGTGACACAGTGCTGGTCAAGGGCTTGCGCCGAGAGCCAGGCGTTGGGGACGCCTTGGCGCTCTTGTTGGCGTTGCCGTGCCCGCGTGACCCGAAGGCGCACCGTCGCGCTCGTTTCGCCGTCTGGCGGTGTCAGCAAGGCAACGCCCGGTTGGGCCGCTACGTGCACAAACAGATCGATCCGGTCGAGCAGGGGTGCCGAGAGGCGCAAACGGTAGCGTTGCACGCGTTCGCTGGTACAGAGGCATTGCGGGGTACCGAGGAAGCCGCAAGGGCAGGGGTTAGTCGCGGCGACTAGTTGAAAACGCGCCGGAAATTGCGCCTGCCGGTCGGCCCGAGCGAGTTGGATCAGACCCGTTTCGAGGGGCTCGCGCAGCGCGTCTAAGGTCTTCGGGCGCCATTCCAGGAGTTCATCCAGAAACAGTAAACCGTGGTGGGCGAGGGATATCTCGCCGGGGCGGGGCGGATGGCCACCACCAATCAGTGCGCTCATCGTGGTCGAATGGTGCGGGCTACGGATTGGGCGGCGGCCAAAGCGACGGGGATCGAAGGTGCCATTCAGGCTTGAGAGGGTGGCTGATTCGAGCGCTTCTTCATCGGTCATGGGGGGTAGGAGCCCGGCAAGTCGTTGCGCCAGCATCGATTTCCCAGTCCCTGGTGGGCCACTGAGTAGCAGTGCATGGCCCCCACTGGCGGCGATTTCAAGCGCCCGTTTGGCTGCGGGTTGACCACGCACATCCGCCAGATCCGTTTGGTCGGTCAGTTCGGCCAGATCCATCGGGTCCGTCCGGTTCACCGGGTCAGCCAGGTCTGATTGCGCCCCTGCCGCGCCCGCTGGGGTTTCTCCGCGCAGTACCTGAGCGGCTTCGGTGAGTGAAGCCAGCCCAAGGATGGGCGCCTGGAGGGTTTCGCGGAGCATGGTTTGAACCAGCCGGGCTTCGAGAGCGTCCCGACGCGGCAGCATCAAGGCTCGGCGGGCCGGATCGCGGCGGTTCGCCAGCGCGATTCCCAAAACACCCCGGCCGCTGGCGCGCAAGGAGCCGGATAGGGACAGCTCGCCGACACATTCGAGCTGGTCCAACTGGTCCGCGGGTAACTGATCGCTCGCTACGAGGATCCCCAGCGCAATGGGTAAATCCAGGCGGCCGGAGCGCTTGGGCAAATCGGCCGGGGCTAGGTTGACGGTGATCCGGCGGGTCGGGAACTGAAATCCGCTTTGCTGCAGTGCAGCCCGAACCCGCTCACGCGATTCGCGAACCTCAGCGTCTGGTAATCCGACAATTTGGAAGTTGGGTAAGCCGTTGGCTAGATGCACTTCGACTGTGACTGCTGGCGCGCTGCTGCCGACGAGCGCCCGGCTGTGAACAATGGCCAACGCCATGAGCGCTCCAGACCGACGGCGCCAAGGCGCAAGCGGGGGGTGTCAGTGTGACGGAGGGTGTGACGAGTCCTGCGGAGATTCGCCACCAGCGCTGGGTGTTCGCGCCTGGCGGGCCTCGAACTGGTGGACTTGTTTTTCTAAGGCGTCGAGCTTTTCGCGGGTTCGCGACAGCAGTTCACGCTGCAATTCGAATTCTTCGCGGGTGACCAGTTCAAGGCGCTGAAAGGCCTGCCCTAAGAGGGCCTTCAGGTTGCGTTCGAGATCAGTAGCGGGCCCAGAGCGCAAGAGCCCCAGGACCCGATGCTGCAAATCGTCGAAAAATGCTTGTCGATCCATGGTGAATCGAGTCTAGCACGCGAGATCGAGGATGACCGGTGAGCGTTTGATGTGCGACCGATGCGCGACCGATGCGCGACCGATGCGCGACCGATGCGCGCAACGGCGGGTCTGATCGGGTCCTGTGCGGCCCGTCACGGTGGGCGAAGCGGTCGCGAATACAGTTGCACCGGATGAGCGCCCGACGCACCATAAGCGGGCTTTTTTGAGGGACGAGCCGATTGAGGCCCGGTTTTCCAAGCTTTTTCAGGAATTGACTAGGGCTCATGCACCAAGTTGGCCCCTGAATTTGGTTGGCATAGCTCGTGCAAAGGCTCCGTCAGTCACAAAGCCGTCATCGGTCACACGCGGTGCCGAGTTTTTGATCCGTTTGTATCCACAGGAGATTTCCTCATGAAAAAGACCATGATTTCTGTCAGTTTGGCGGCTGCACTGAGTGCGGTGGCCATGACTTCGGTCGCGCAAACGGCGGCCCCAGCGGCGGCACCAGCGCCCACGCCCGACTGGACCGTTACCGGCAATGCGACCCTGATCTCGGACTATCGCTTCCGCGGCTTTAGCCAGACCAATTTTGGCCCGGCTTTTCAGGGCGGTTTTGATGTGGCGCACTCGTCTGGTTTCTACCTCGGAAACTGGAATTCCAACGTGGCTCAAGCCCTCTACAACGGCGCGAGCCTGGAGACCGACCTCTACGGGGGTTTCAAGGGCGAACTCATGAAGGACCTCGGCTTTGATGTCGGCGTTCTGCACTACATGTACGCCAAGAGCGGGAAGGATTACGCGTCCCCGACGGTCGTGAACGCCCGTGGCCAAGTGGTTCCAGGGCCTGCTCAAGGCGAAAAAATCGATAACACCGAGATCTACGGGGGCCTGACCTACGGCCCATTCTCGGGCAAGTTGTTTTACGCCACCGGCGATTACTTCAAGACCGCGGCTTTGGTTGATGCTCGGAAAAAGACCGATGGCACGACCTACCTGGATTTGAGCTACTCGCAAGAATTCAGCGGCGTCACGGTTGGAGCACATTATGGGTTGCTCAGCCTGAAGAACAATAAGCAGCCCGAGCTCGTTCAGGCTGGGGATGTTTCCTCCGTTGCACAGTCTTTGCCCAAGACCGTCGGGGACTATAAGGTCAGTGCGGGAATGGACATTGGCGGCGGCTACATTGGCACGCTGGCGGTCTATGGGACTACGAAAAAAGGTTTCTTTGCGACCGATCTTTTGGCTGCCAAGTCAGCCGGCAAGACATCACTCGTACTCTCGCTCGGCAAAACGTTCTAAGTCGCCACCTGCCTGAAGCCTCGCGGCCCGTGCGAACGGGCCGCCCTCGCCTGGAGAACCTTTATGAAACTGATCACCGCGATCATCAAGCCATTCAAGTTGGACGAAGTTCGGGAGGCCCTTTCGACCATTGGGGTTCAGGGCATTACCGTCACTGAGGTCAAAGGGTTTGGTCGACAAAAAGGCCATACCGAGCTCTACCGGGGTGCCGAGTACGTGGTGGACTTTTTGCCCAAGGTCAAGCTCGAGGCCGCAGTCTCTGAGGACCTGGTGGAACGTGTCATCGAAGCGATCGAGGCTTCGGCCCGGACCGGAAAGATCGGTGACGGCAAGATTTTTGTTTTCGATCTGGAACAGGTCGTTCGAATCCGAACCGGCGAAACCGGGCAAGACGCGCTCTGATCTTTCATTTGACCTCATTCCTTGAACAAAAAACGAGAGGACTCCAATCCATGAAACGCACCTTTTCGACGCTGCTGCTGGCAGCGGTGCTGGGCCTGGGGGCATGGTTGCCCGCAGTCGCGCAGGACAAGGCGGCTCCAACTCTAGCCACGACGGCCCCTGGAACTGCCGCGGTGATAGCCCAGGCTGACGATACGAAATCGGCTGAGGCCAAACCGGCCGCGGCTCCTGACGCGGCGATGGCCAAGGCTGAAGCAGCCCCTGAGGCCCCCGCTGTCGATGCCGCCGCTGCGCCCCCGGTACCCAACAAAGGCGATACCGCCTGGATGATTGTCGCGACGGTTCTGGTGATCCTCATGACGATCCCCGGGCTGGCGCTGTTTTATGGAGGTCTGGTGCGGGCCAAGAATATGTTGTCGATCTTGATGCAGACCATGATGATCTTTTCGGTCGTCACGGTGCTATGGGTCATCTATGGCTACCCGCTTGCCTTTGGGGGCGACGGGATGTTCTACGGCACCCTCGACAAATTGTTCTTGAAGGGCATCAATCCCGACTCGGTGGCGGCGACCTTCAGCAAGGGCGTCTACATCCCGGAACTGATTTTTGTTGCCTTCCAGTGCACCTTTGCGGCCATTACCCCGATCCTGATCGTTGGCGCCTTTGCCGAGCGCATCAAGTTCTCGGCCGCGCTGCTGTTCTGCGTCCTCTGGTTCACGTTCTCTTATTTGCCGATTGCACACATGGTTTGGTACTGGGCGGGTCCAGACGCGATTACCGATGCTGCTTCGCTTGAGGCTGTAACGGCG
>RFVZ01000370.1 GCA_009922405.1 Betaproteobacteria bacterium | reverse complement strand
CCGTCTGGCGATGAGAACGAGTTTTTCGCGGTCAGGCCAGACAGGTTGACATCAGCAGGGTGATCTTCTTCCGAGCCGAACAGGAAGATATCCCAGCGGAATGAAGTCGCAGTCGACGCGCTGTCGGTTTCCTTGAAGCGAATGATGTGGCCGTTGGGGTTGCCGGAGCCCTTGTTGCCATCCGGATCCACAAACGCCCTTGGATTTGCGGCGTTGACAGTCGCGGGGGTGCGGTTGGTGGCATTGTTGTTGGTGAGTGCGAAATAGATTTCGCCGGTCTTGTAATTCAGCGCTCCCCATTCTGGGCGGTCCATCTTGGTGGCACCCAACGCATCGGCAGCGAGGCGAGTATTGACCAGAACATCGGCCTGATTCGCGAACGCATAGGTCGCATAGCCAGCGATTGCGGGGTTGCTGATGTTCAGTTCCAACCAGCTGCCCGAACCATCGTCGTTGAACTTGGCGACGTAGAGTTTCCCTTCGTTCAGGTACTTGTCGCCAGCGTTCATGCCACCGCCGACATCGGCTGCATCCCAGTTTGCGGTTGACACAAACTTGTAGATGTACTCGTTACGCGAATCGCAACCCATGTAGAAGGCCAGCGGACTGCCGACTTTGGGTACACCGCAAACGGCCGCTTCGTGCGCAAACCGGCCCATCGCAACGCGCTTTGCTGGGGTCGATGTTGGGCTGAGTGGATCGATTTCGAGGTTGAAGCCAAAGGTGTTGGGTTCGTTGCGGAAGTCATCCGCTGCGGTTGCGCCGACTGCAGAGACGTTCCAGCGCGAAAACTTATCCGTGTCGGCAGCAACTGCCGGGACGACGGTATGCCATCCTTGGGTTGACGAAACCGCCGCAGTCGCAGCCAACGGCACGCTTTGAACGCCATAGCGCGCGCGCGACGTGATTGTCTTTGCGTCGACGGGGTTAGAGCTCTTGGGCATCGCGAAATACACAGCCCAGTTCTCTTCGCAGGCGAGGTAGGTTCCCCACGGCGTCTTACCATGACCGCAGTTGTTCAAGGTGCCGCGTGACTTGGAACCGGTCGGGTCCCATTTGGTCACCATGAATGACTTGATCGCAGCGAGATGAGCGGCTGGGCCCGTGATATTGACGGGAGTGTTTGGGTTGACGCGGCGGTTGAACGACGAATCCAGTTTGTAACCCCAGGTGGTGCCCGTCTTGGTCAGTTCGACGATCGAGACACCGTGGTGATTGATTTCTTTGATTGCTTCCAACTCGGGGCGTGTACCCAGATTCCAGGTCCCAAATTGGTCGAATTTTTCACCGGTTACACCGTTCGAGGTCTGCCCGGCGGTGTGGAAAAAGTGGGCGTCGGCTGAACTTTCGTGGTTCATTGCCAGCACAGCGGTACCGGTGTCGGTCGCGCTGAACTTGCCAGATGCGTTGACATAAAAAATGTCCATTCCGTCATGGTGATCACCAATTCGGTTAGACCAGTCGTCGGTTTCTGCGCCCGTGTTTGAGTAGGCAGTGATACTCGCCTTGAGGCGATCGCCGGTCGCATGAAGAACTTTGTAGCTGTAGCCCGGCGGCAGGATGACATTGTCAAGCAGGCTCTTGCCGACCGCTGTAAATCCGAGGGCCAATGGCGTTTCGGCCGCCGCACTTTCTGAATTCAGGCAGCCCGAGATCAGGGGCATGGCGGACAGTGCTGATAGACCGAGACCACCACGTAACAGCGAGCGGCGCGCTGGGCTTTCAAGCGAGCGGCTCAGAACTGTCTGAAAGTGCTCATTCTCGGAGTTGTTGAACGACTCGTCTGGATGATGGGACATTATCGAAGTGCCTTGCAAGTTAAGGAAGGCACAAGGTGGACGACGAAGATGACAAATTCTTGACGTGTAGGTATCGATTTGATAACAGCGATTGCTACTCGTTTTGATGACGGGCCCCGCACAGCCTCGCCAGTCCGGAGCCGGCTATGGCCTTCCAGGGCGTGGTGGCCGAGGATTTTTGGCCATTTGGAGCCCCACCAACCCACCCCAGAAAGCCAAAAAAGCTCCGCGCGCCGCGCAACAATCTAGACAAGGCGGACGTTCATCGTTTCGTAACAATTACGCTTCACGATGTTCCGCTTTGTTTAGTCCTTGAGCGGAGTGCCCGTCGTGATCAATTCTGCCGTCTGTCTGCGATTGTCTGCTGCGGTTGTCGCCTTGTTCACCCTCGGCATTGCCGGCTGCGGCGGTAGTGATGAGT
>RFVZ01000369.1 GCA_009922405.1 Betaproteobacteria bacterium | reverse complement strand
CAGGTTCGCGGCCCGCTCTACCCCGGCGCACCGCACGAGGTGGCGAGCGACGCGCGCGAACCCGGAACAAGCTTCTTCAATCGTATCCTGGGGATCTTCGGCGACCCACAGTTTGGCCCGACTTATCTGGGCTTCACGGGGATCGCATCGCTGCTGTGCGGGTTTATCGCCTTTGAGATCATCGGTCTCAATATGTTCGCGTCGGTCGACTGGAACCCCAAAGAGTTCTTGCGCCAACTGTTCTGGCTCGCGCTCGAGCCCCCGGGACCTGAATGGGGTCTGCGCTTTCCGCCGCTGAATCAAGGCGGTTGGTGGCTGGTTGCTGGTTTCTTCCTGACCACTGCGATCTTGCTGTGGTGGGTCCGGATGTATCGTCGCGCAGTTGCCCTTGGTATGGGCACTCACGTACCTTGGGCCTTCGCCTCGGCGATCTGGCTCTACCTGGTGCTTGGGTTCATCCGACCCGTTCTGTTGGGCAGTTGGAGCGAGGCGGTGCCCTTCCCTTTTCACTGCGCTACGGCAACCTGTTCTACAACCCGTTCCACATGCTGTCGATCGTGTTTCTTTACGGTTCGGCTTTGCTGTTTGCGATGCACGGCGCCACGATTCTTGCGGTCAGCCGGCTCGGCGGCGAGCGTGAGATTGAGCAGATTGTCGACCGGGGCACAGCCACTGAGCGCGCTGCCTTGTTCTGGCGCTGGACCATGGGCTTTAACGCCACCATGGAGTCGATCCATCGCTGGGCCTGGTGGTTCGCAGTGCTGACGACACTCACCGGCGGTATCGGGATTCTATTAACCGGCACGGTGGTGGACAACTGGTACCTGTGGGCCGTCAAGCACCACGTGGCACCGGCGTATCCGCAGATCTGGCCCGAATATGTTGATCCATACACAGCCAACCCATCGGCCGCCGGAGCCACCGTCAACGTCGTACCAGGAGCTGGCAAATGAAAGCGAGTCTTCGTTCCCTTGCGGTGCTCCTGGGCCTGGCCGCCTTGTTGACCGGTTGCGAGCGTCCGCCGATGGAGTCGGTACAGCGTGGCTATCGGGGTAATGGGATGGAGCAGGTAGCGAATCCCCGCCTGGTCGCAATGCAGATCCCCAAACACCAGGCGCCCGATCCATTGCCGCCCGCTTCGAGCGAAGGCCCCAAGGCTTCGCAGATTTATCAGAATGTTCAAGTCCTGGGCAACCTGAGCGCTGGCGAGTTCGTGCGCACCATGACCGCGATCACGAATTGGGTCGCCCCCGAGCAAGGCTGCGTTTACTGCCACAACCCGGCCAATTTCGCAGACGATTCGATGTACACCAAAGTGGTTGCGCGTCGCATGTTGCAGATGACCCAACGCGTCAATGCGGACTGGAAGCCTCATGTGGGTGCGACCGGGGTGACTTGTTACACCTGCCATCGGGGTCAGCCAGTGCCAGCCGAAATCTGGTCCGCTCAAGCCCCCAAGGGACGTCCTGACGCGATGCTGGGTAACCGGTTCGGGCAGAACGAACCGAGCCTCAAGGTCGGCTATAGCTCGTTACCGGTGGATCCGTTTTCGACTTATTTGTTGGGTGGCGAGCAGGGCAGTAATGAAATTCGGGTCGCTTCAAAAGCCGCCTTGCCGGATGGAAGCAATCCGATGGGCACCAAGGACGCCGAACATACCTATGGCCTGATGATGCATTTTTCAGGCGCACTGGGGGTCAACTGCACCTATTGCCACAACACCCGCGCGATGGGCGAGTGGGCCAATAATCCACCCACTCGTAATACGGCGTGGTATGGCATTCGGATGCTTCGCGATCTCAATACGACGTATCTTGACCCTCTACAACCGGTGTACCCGGCCGAGCGCCTGGGCGTCCTGGGCGATGCACCTAAAGCCAACTGCGCGACGTGCCACCAGGGTGCGTACAAGCCGCTCTATGGGGTGAGCATGCTGGCTGAACATCCAGAGCTTGCTGCACCCAGCGGCAGCACGACCAAGGTGGCGTCCGCGGCCAAGGAAAAATCCAAGAAGTAGGTCAGGGCGGGGGGCAGGCTCGTCCTTGCCCCCGGCTCAGGCGTCTGCCTCGGCCTCGCTATACTTTGGCTCTTTCGATCCGGATGTTGTTGCCATGACGACCAATGCTGTTGAATTCGAACGAGCACAACACGTGCTCGTGGGTGGCGTCAATTCTGCGGTAAGGGCCTTTCGGGCCGTAGGCGGTCAACCCCGCTTCATCGCATCGGCCGACGGCGCGTA
>RFVZ01000368.1 GCA_009922405.1 Betaproteobacteria bacterium | reverse complement strand
GCCTCACAAATCCTTGTGCAAGACAGCCAGACCCGAGTGCTGGATCGGCACCGCTTCAACGAAGCGTTCTTGATGCACACCTCGACCAGTCCTCAATACGCGATCATCGCCAGTTGCGACGTCGCGGCCGCGATGATGGAGCCTCCCGGTGGCGGGGCGCTGGTTGAAGAAAGCATTTTCGAGGCGCTCGAGTTTCGCCGCGCCATGCGCAAGGTGGATGCTGAACTAGGTGACGAGTCCTGGTGGTTCCAGGTCTGGGGCCCGCAGGATCTAACCCGTCGCGGCATCGGGTCCCGCGACGACTGGTTCCTGGAAAGTAACGACGCCTGGCACGGATTCGGGCCGGTCGAGTCGGGCTTCAACATGCTTGATCCGATCAAGGCCACGATTGTGACGCCGGGGCTGGGCATCGATGGACGTTTTGCCGACCGCGGGATTCCGGCGGCGCTCGTCACCAAGTATCTGGCCGAGCACGGCGTGATCGTTGAAAAGACTGGTCTTTATTCGTTCTTTGTCATGTTTACGATTGGCATCACGAAAGGGCGCTGGAATACCCTGGTGACTGAGCTGCAGCAGTTCAAGGCCGATTACGACGCTAACCAGCCTCTCTGGCGCGTGATGCCTGAGTTTGTTCAGGCTTACCCAACCTACGAGCGGGTCGGCCTGCGCGATCTGGCACAACGCATCCACGAAGAATACGGTCGCCATGATGTGGCCCGGGTCACAACCGAGATGTATCTGACCACCATGGAGCCGGTCATGAAACCGTCCGACGCCTTCGAATGCCTCGCGCATCGGCGGGTTGATCGGGTCGGGATCGACGATCTCGAGGGCCGTATTACGACCATGCTGGTGACGCCCTATCCCCCAGGCATTCCACTGCTGATTCCGGGAGAGCGCTTCAACCGCGGGATCGTCGAATATCTCAAATTCGTCCGCGAGTTCAACCACCGCGTGCCCGGATTCGGCACCGATGTGCATGGGTTGGTCGTCGAGAAAAACCCAGGCCAGCCCGACCAGTATTTTGTCGACTGCGTGCGGCCTTAACTCCCCGAGCTTTCCTGCGCGATCGGGGTTTCGGCGTCATGTACCAAGATCGTCCCGGTCGCCAAATCCCACGGGGCGCGGTGTTTGCGATCCACCAGGACGCAAACCAGAATGGCCGCGAACAGTGCCAGCGCCACCCAAGGCTTGATCTGGGCCGCCGCCCAAAGTGGCAATGCGAGGCAGGCCCAGGCGGCCACGTAGCGGGCGAACGCCCGGCTTGGCGACAATGCTTTTTCATCGGGCCCCAATAACCGGAGGCCGACGGTTTTCATCGGCAAGGTGCGGCGACCGGCGCTCCAGGACCAGATGAAATAAACGGCAAGGACCCCGAATATCCAGGCCTGGAAAGCCCAGCGAAGCACCTCGGACTGATTCTGGTGGCGGGTCAGCGCGCTAAAGGCGTAACCAAAAAAGAAGACCACGCCAAATAGCAGGACGCCTTCGTAGGTAAACGCCATCAAGCGGCGCCAGGGGCCAGCCACTTGCACAGCGTGGGCTAGTTGGCCGTCGAGCTGGTCGCACCGGTGGCACCGGACGAACCTGCAGAACCAGCCGTGCCAGACAGGGTTCCAGCGGCTTGACTGGCCGCATCGGTCGAGGCCGAGGCCGAATCCTTTGATCCACCGGAACCGCTTGAGCCGCCCGTTGCACCGGAGCCTCCGCTCGAACCCACCCCCGTGGACTCGGCTGCGCTCAATGAGCCACCGCCATTCGTGGTCGTGCCCAGCATGATCGCATCGCCCGTTCCAAAGTCGTCGGGCGCTGGCGGCGGCAGGCGTCGCAGGGCCTCGTCCCGCGGCATCGGTTGAGAGGCGTTTTTGGCCAGGCCAACTGTGGGGCTCGCAAGCGCCGCCGCGGTATTGCTGGTGCTGCCTGCCGAACGAAGCACGCCGCGCTGCTCAGGGGATAATTCCCGGTAGGCCTCGTACTGCTGGACCCTTGCCTCGGGCGGCAACACTTTGGCCAGGCGGTAGTTGCTGCGTGCCATTTGGCGTTGCGGTGGCGTCAGCGCCGCCCATTCCTGAATCCGCTTCTGAGCACGCTCCTGTTGGTCTGCGGCCAAACGTGGGAAGCGCAGAGCGAGTTCGGCCCAGGCGCGCTGCTCAGCGTCCGGGAGGGTTGTCCACGAGTCTTTGAACGGCTCTAGCAAGGTCTGCTGTGCCGGGGAAAGTGAGTTCCACCGCGGGACGACCGGGGCGGGAA
>RFVZ01000367.1 GCA_009922405.1 Betaproteobacteria bacterium | reverse complement strand
TGGTATGCGGAGGCGCTCAACGAACGCTGGCGCGACGAGGCCCATGAGATCGATATGCGCCAAACCGGCACACTCCTGCAAGATCTGCGACGCCCCGTTGCATAACGAGCGCGATCACTAATCCTTCAAGAGACCGTTGTTCATGTTCAAGACTCTTAAGGCGCCTGGCGTCCTGGCCATCGTTCTGTCTGCGGCCGGCATTTTGTTGATCACGATGGGCACTCGGCAATCCCTCGGTTTGTTCATGGGCCCGATGAACTCGTCGACCGGATTGGGCGTGGTGACCCTCAGCCTCGCGCTGGCGATTGGTCAATTTGTCTGGGGCCTCGCGCAGCCGATTGCGGGAGCGATTGCAGACCGTTGGGGCTCGCGCTATGTGCTCTTTGCTGCGATCTTGATGGCGGCCCTCGGACTTGCGCTGACCCCATTCATGGATACTGGGATCGGCCTGGGGATTACTCAGGGGATCCTCTTTGCCGGCGGAGCCGGCGCGGCGAGTTTCTCTATTCTGATGGGCGCAGCCGCCAAGCAGGTCCCGGCCGAGGGCCGCGCCGCGGCATCAGCCGTGATCAATGCCGGCGCCTCGGTCGGACAGTTTGTCCTGACCCCGATCATTCAACGATTGATTCAGGGCCTCGGTTGGATGGGCGCGATGTGGTCGACAGTCGCCCTCCTTGCACTGGCGATTCCACTCGTCAACCGCGTCGCGCCTGTGCGAGTGAGCGCCGATCCAGCGCCCGTCTCAGGGGCGGACCTCCGCAATGCTGTTTCTGAAGCCTTTCAGAACCCCAGCTACGGCCTGCTGCACCTTGGCTTTTTTACCTGCGGGTTTCACATTGCCTTCTTGGTCACCCATCTGCCCGGCGAGGTTGACCTGTGCGGACTGCCCGCGTCGGTGGCCAGTTGGTCTCTGGCCCTGATTGGACTTGCCAACATCTTTGGTGGTCTTTATGCGGGCCATTTGATTAGTCGTTATCGCAGCAAAAACGTACTCGCTGGCATGTATGCGTCGCGGGCCCTTTGTGTTCTCTTGTACCTGCTCGCCCCGAAAACTGAGTGGACCTTCTACCTGTTCGGTATCAGCCTCGGGGCAACCTGGTTAGCCACCGTGCCACCGACCGCTGCCATCGTCGGCAAGCTGTTTGGTACCCGATTTCTCGCGACCCTGTTCGGCATGACGCTGGTTTCGCATCAAGTCGGCGGATTTCTAGGTGCCTGGCTTGGCGGCCTCGCACTTGAACACCTGGGCAACTTTCAATGGATGTGGTACGCCGACGCCGCGCTGGCCGCCTTCGCAGCGCTCGTCAATCTCCCCATCCGAGAAGCGCCGGTACTCCGTACAGCGACCGCCTGAAATCAGGGCGCAGGCCCCAGGTTCACGCCCCGCGGACCGCCCTGGGCTTCAATCCCCGCGCTTGAGCCGGCGCTGTCGAACCGCTGTCGCAAGTGTCTCCAGGAGCGGCACGCTGTCGTCCCAGGAGATACACCCATCGGTGATGCTCTGCCCGTAAGTGAGTGGCTGGCCCGCGACCAGATCCTGGCGTCCGGCCACGAGATGGCTCTCGATCATCATGCCAAAAATGCGCTCATCGCCACCGGCGACTTGAGCAGCGACGTCCTGCGCCACAGGAATTTGATTCTCGGGTTTCTTCTGACTGTTGCCATGACTCGCGTCGATCATCAACCGGCAAGCGACGTTGACCGCCGATGATTCACGACACGCAGCCTCGACACTGGCCGCATCAAAATTTGGAACTTTACCGCCCCGCAGAATGACATGACAGTCTTCATTGCCCAGCGTGCGGACGATGGCTGAATGTCCGCCCTTGGTCACAGAGAGAAAGTGATGGGGTTGACTGGCCGAGCGAATCGCGTCCAGCGCAATGCGTAAATTGCCATCGGTCCCGTTTTTGAAGCCCACGGGACAAGAAAGCCCGGAGGCGAGTTCGCGATGGATTTGTGATTCGGTCGTCCGCGCGCCAATCGCACCCCAGGACACCAGATCAGCGATGTACTGGGGGGTGATCATGTCAAGGAATTCGACCCCGGCGGGCAGCCCCAGCGAAATGATTTCCAGCAGCACTTCGCGCCCGAGTCGAAGTCCCCGGTTGATATCAAAACTGCCATCGAGCGAAGGGTCATTGATGAGGCCTTTCCAGCCGACTGTTGTACGCGGCTTTTCGAAATAGACCCGCATGATGATTTCGAGTTCGCCAGCAAAGCAGCGGCGCTGCTCCGCCAGGCGTCGCGCGTACTCGTAGGCTGCCTG
>RFVZ01000366.1 GCA_009922405.1 Betaproteobacteria bacterium | reverse complement strand
AACATTAATGTGGATGGTGGCGATGTAAATAACACGGTGACGATCTCGGTCAACACGATTCCGCTGGATCAGATTCAACCCACCATTTCGATTACGAGCAGCCAATCCAGTTTGTCCTCGGGCCAGACGGCGTCGGTGAGCTTTGCGTTCAGCGAACCGGTTGCTGACTTCGTCTTCAACGACATCACGGTATCTGGTGGAACGCTCAGTAACTTTGCGGGTAGCGGAACAAGCTATTCAGCCACATTCACGCCCAATATCAACAGCACTTCGAATGCCGTCATTTCGGTCAGCAGTAACAAGTTCTCGGACACTGCAGGGAACTTCAACACCGACGGTGCTGATGCGAACAACACGGTGACCCTCACCGTCGATACCGTTGCACCAACCGTGCAGGCATTCGCTCCCAACGATGGTGCGGCCGGGATTGACCCCGCCGTCAGCATGACGATGGCCTGGAGTGAGGCAGTGCAGCGGGGTGTTGGCACGATTGAAATCCGTCAGGGCTCGGCAACTGGACCCTTGTTCGAGTCGTTCGACATCGCCAGTAGTAATCGACTGTCGCTATCGGGAATTCCAATCGGGGGCGGCGGACCGACTCTGACCATCGATCCGGTGCAGACGCTCAAGGATCTGACCCAGTACTTCGTTGTGGTCCCAGCGGGTGGGCTCAAAGACCTTGCTGGAAATTCGTACGCCGGCACCAGTACCTACGACTTCACAACCCGCGCGGCGGTTCCAGTTTCGATCGCCGGATCGAGCGCAGATGACAGCCTGGTGGGTGGCGGAGCAAACGACACCCTGACCGGTGGGGCGGGTAACGACACGCTCGATGGCGGTGGTGGGATCGATAGCCTCCTTGGAGGCACGGGCAATGATACGTACTACGTCGATTCTCAGTCCGATGTCGTGATTGAAGGGGTTGCCGAAGGAACCGACACCGTCATCGCCTCGGTCAGTCTTTATCTGCCCGGCAATCTCGAGAACCTCACGCTCACCGGTACGGCCTACTTTGGCGTGGGTAACGCCCTGGATAACGTCGTGACCGGCTCGAGCACGGAGAACCTTCTACTCGGCGGTGCGGGTAACGATACGGTTCGAGGCGGTGATGCGCGAGATGCGATTTTTGGCGAAGCCGGTAACGACGTTTTGTACGGTGACGCGGGGATCGACTACATCGTCGCCGGCACTGGGAACGACACGATCTACGCCGGCAACAATGCCGACGAAGCCTATGGTGAAGACGGCAATGACCTCATCTACGGTGGTGATGATTTTGATTCAGACATTCTGGTGGGCGGCGCGGGTAACGACACCATAGACGGTGGGCCCGCATGGGATCAGATGTACGGCGGGACGGGTGATGACACCTTTTATGTCAGCCAGCAGGTGGACTGGGTGTTTGAGAACGCCGGCGAGGGCTATGACACAGTCATCGCAGACAGCCCCAATGGCTACTACCTGTACGCCAACATTGAAGCGCTGACCCTGGTTGGCACAACGCCCTTTGGCGTGGGCAATGACCTGAGCAATATTCTGACAGGGAGTGCGATCGGCAACGTTTTGCTGGGTGGCGCTGGTAACGACACGCTCGACGGGGGGGCTGGCCAGGACATCCTCTACGGCCAGGCGGGGTCGGACATGTTCCTGATCCGCAAGGGCACCGGCATCGACATCATTGCGGACTTTACGCCGGGTACGGATCGGATCGATCTGAGTGATTACGGATTTAAGAGTGTCGCTACGGCAAGGGCGTTATTTCAGCAGGTGGGCGGCGATGTCAGCGTCAATCTTGGCAATGGCGATACGCTGATCCTGGTGGGAGTCCAGTCAAGTTCGATCGGGAATGCCGACATCTACCTTGGCAGCACAGGTTCAGTTGACACTACGCCACCGACGATTGGAGTTAGCAGTGACCGATCAAGTCTAACGACAGGTCAAACGGCTACGCTAACCTTCAACGTCAGCGAATCAGTTTTGGACTTCGTCGTTAGCGACATCACAGTTACGGGCGGCGTCCTGAGCGCCTTCGCAGGCAGCGGTATGACTTACGCCGCGACATTCACGCCAACGTCGAATAGCACTGTCAGTGGAGTGGTAAGCGTCGCCAGCAACAAGTTCTCCGACGCCGCTGGAAATTTCAACGTTGACGGCGCGGACTCAAACAACACCGTCACGATGACGGTCAACACCATCGCTCCGGATACGACACCTCCGACGATCGCGATTAGCAGTGATAAAACATCACTCAAAGCCGGAGAGACTACCGGGCTCGTCTTC
>RFVZ01000365.1 GCA_009922405.1 Betaproteobacteria bacterium | reverse complement strand
CCGGGTACAACGATAGGATGGTTTTCGGCGACAGCTTTATGATTGGACGAGAAAATATTTCTATGTTTGGATGTACATTTGTCGCTGGATTCGAAAATGATTTTCACAGTTGGGTACAAGTGATTGAAAAAACATTAGCAGTTCCCAGCTACAAACGCTTTCTTGACGTGACGAGTAAATATGAGCTACAAGTTGTCCCTAACAACCCAAACCTATTGCCGGTTAATGACAGAAATCAGTGTCACGAAAACTGCAGACTCTCAGAATTCAACGGGGTGGGCAAAAGAATTTCTGGCTGGTACTTACTCAATGACTTTATTTTTTTCGAAATTCCTATCGGAACTATGAGATTAACTCACCACAGTAATCTTCTTTTTTCAGATGGCTCTCTTATTAATCCAACCATTGACGATAATCGCACCCATCATATATTTCTTCGGGATGATGATCGGCACTTTGATTTTAATAAAAATACCGGGTACAACGATAGGATGGTTTTCGGCGACAGCTTTATGATTGGACGAGAAAATATTAAAGCAATACCAAGAAATAAAGTGCTATTTGCGTCTGGTAGTGAATTTGATCAAGATGTATTTTACGAAAAATTTACAGTTTATGAAACATCCGATGCTGTGATGCTGGCCATGCCAAAAGGCTTAACAAAGGCACAACAAGAAAAATGGATGGTTCTTAAAACTACAGCGAGATTCTGAGTTATATCAACTTTTATTGCCCTCCGTTTCACTGCTCTATTGACGTCAATGTAAGCTTGCGTGGTTGATATGTTTGCGAGACGAGAAATACTCTGCAGCACTCTCACGCTGACACCTTTGTCTGATAGGGGTGGTCTGAAAAACTGATGTTTTGGGGTATCAACATCAATATGAAGATGGTTCTTGGATCGGTCTCTGTGAATTACGACAGATTATTATCTGATTTGGCTTGGTTTTCTCTGATTTTCTGCCGAAAACGATTTTTGGGCGGATTTTACCTCCCTGCTTTTGTAGAAGGTACTCACGAATCATCTAGAGATTGCTCAGCGCAAACAACGTCTGCAGTCTCGGAGTGTTCTTGTCCAGGCCACGGTATCGAGCTGAATCGGCCTGAATTTGAACTGACCCCCAGAAGTTGGACGAACTTCAAGGGGTTTCATGAAGAAGTACAGAACCGAGTTAAAGCTGGAGGTTGTCCAGAGGGTCTTGGCTGGGGAAGGCGGCTCAAAGTTGCTTGCTCGGCAGTGGTCGATACCGGAGGAGAAGATCCGCACCTGGGTCAGCCGCTATCGGCTGCATGGGATCGACGGGTTACTCTCCAAGCGCAGCACACGTACAGTGCTCAATTCAAACTACAGGTGCTAGCCCATCACGACCGCGAACAGCTTTCGAGCCGCCAGGTCGCAGCGATCTATGACATCCGCAATCCTAACCAAGTCGTGGTCTGGAGACGCAATTTCGATCAGGGCGGAGCGGAGTCGCTCGAGAACAGGAAACAAGGGCCGCTAAACATGAAGCCAGAACGAAGCTGCCAAGCGCCGCCACCGATGGTGGCTACCGATTCGGCGCAGACCCTGCTTGAAGAGAACGAGCGGTTACGCGCGGAGGTCGCGTACCTAAAAAAATTGCAAGCCTTGATCCGGTTGAAGAGATCAGCTGCGCCGACAAAGCGCATCTGATTGCTGGATTGAGGCACCACCATAAACTGCGGGACCTACTGCAGGTCGCCGGCATGGCGCGCAGCACGTTTTACTACCAGTCCAAGAGATCAAAACTGGCCGACCAGACAAGCGTCATGGAGGCCCGGATCCGCGCCGTGTACGACGAGCACAAGGGTCGCTACGGATATAGGCGAATCACTGCCGCGCTGAGCAATTCGATGGCGAAGCCGGTCAACCATAAATGCGTGCAGCGTCTAATGCAAAAAATGGGGCTGCGTGCGTTGATCCGAGCAAGAAAGCGATCCCGATACGTTTCCGGCGTTATCGATGCACACGTACCCAATGTTTTGCAACGCGACTTCTGCGCCACAGCACCAAACAGGAAGTGGGTGACCGATGTCACAGAATTCAATGTGAACGGCCATAAACTCTACCTCTCGGCCTGCATGGATCTCTACAACGGCGAGATCATTGCGCACCGCATGGCAAGGCGCCCTGTCTTCGAGCTGGTCTCCAGCACGCTCCAGGCTGCGCTTTCCCGCACCGACTGCGCCTCAGCTACGGAAAATGTAGTGTCTGTCACCCCTGTACACCCGGGCTTGGAATATGCCTTTGCGTGTGTACAGCAGCAC
>RFVZ01000364.1 GCA_009922405.1 Betaproteobacteria bacterium | reverse complement strand
ACATTCCAGGTGGTGATCTTCAAAGGCATTCTAAAAAATAATTTTTTTGGGAGCAGGGTGGGGAGTCAGGGAACATTCTGCACTGCCGTGTCATCCCAGGAAAATTGGTAGATCCTCAACGTGGTGCCCTTCTCTTTTTCTTGCGGCGAGTAAGGGGAGCTGGCATTCTAGTCACCATGACTAGAAAATCACCGAGCGCCGACATGGTCGCTGCCCATCCAATGGTTAGCCGATGGCGCCTCCAAGACGCCAAGGCGCGATTCAGTGAAGTGGTTCGCATGGCGCATCGCGATGGGCCGCAGGTCGTTACGTTGCATGGGCGAGATGCAGTCGTGGTCATCGATGCTGCTGAATTCAGTCGTCTTAAGGGCGGGCGCACCGGCGGATTGTTAATAGAAGCCCTGCAGGCATCACCCTATCCCGAAATCGAAATCGAGCAGCGACGTTTCAAGATGCCAGTCCGCGACGTCAATCTGTGATCGGCTGGCTTCTCGATACCAACGTGATCTCGGAGTTGCGTCGACCGCACCCCGATCCGAGGGTGCGAAGGTTCATCGAAGGTCAACGGCTCGAGGGTTTGTTTATCAGCGCCGTGACCTTTGCTGAAATTCGTTACGGTATTGAAACCTCAACTGATCCTATGCGTCGCGCTGAGCTCGATTCGTGGCTTCATTATCGGGTTAGACCCATGTTCGATCAGCGGGTGCTCGAGGTTTCCGAGGATGTCATGTTCAAGTGGCGACTTTTGGTCGAAGGGGGCCGCAAGATTGGTCACACGTTTTCTCAACCCGACCTGATCATTGCGGCAACCGCCCTTCAATACGGGCTGACGGTGGTCACCCGGGATACAGGAGACTACCGACTGGCGCGAGTCCCGCTTTTTAATCCTTGGCTCGACGAGTTGGTATAGGGATTATCAGAGCGTATTGACCAGGTGGCCGCCATCGACCGGAATCACGGCGCCCGTCATGTAGGACGACGCCTGCGACGCCAGTAGCAGAAGCGGTCCGTCGAGTTCGTGCAACTGGCCGACACGTTGTTTGGGAATTCTCGAGATGAGTTCCTCTCCCATGGGCGACCTCAGCATCTCGCGATTGATATCGGTTTCGAAATAGCCAGGTGCGATGGCGTTGACCCGGATGCCGTCTTTCGCCCATTCGAGCGCGAGGGCTTTGGTGAGTTGAACGACGGCGGCCTTGGTGGCCGCATAGGCAGCAACCTGGTTGCGTACGCGCAAGCCCAGGATCGATGCAATATTAATAATCGACCCGCCAGTGCGGGCCTCGATCATCGCTCGGGCACTCGCCTGGGCGACTCGGAAAACACCGGACAGGTTCACGTCGACGACGCCGGTCCATTCGCTATCGCTGACTTCGACACTAGGCTTTCGAATAACTGTTCCAGCGTTATTGACGACGATGGTTGCGACGCCTAAGTCGGCGCGCGCTTGGGAAAAGGCCTCTGTCACGCTGTCGGAGTCGGTCACATCAACGGCATAGGCTCGAATGTCGCCAGGTCGTCCAGTTTTTTGGGTGAGTTCTGTGGCGACTTGATGGCCGAGCTCGATCCGACGCCCCATCAACGCGACGCGGGCGCCGCGGACAGCCAACACTGATGCAAAGTGCAGACCGAGGCCGCTGAAGCCACCAGTGATGAGGGCGGTCGCGTGGTTGAGATCGAGCAAATCGTTTTTAGGGATTGGTTCAAAGGTTGTCATGATGGTGGTCAGCATTAAGGTGCAATCCTGAGAGAATAGCGGCTGTCGATTGTTCGTCGCTGTTGTCGTTACCCCTAGGCGAGGTTGTCCATGAAGTATCTGCACACGATGGTCCGCGTGACCGATCTTGAAGTGTCATTGGCCTTTTATCGCGATGCCCTCGGTCTCGAAGTTCTGCGAGTGCAGGAGGTGCCTTCAGGGCGTTTTACGTTGGCGTTTTTGGCGGCCCCGGGTGACCACTCAGCGCAGGTTGAGCTCACGTATAACTGGGATCCGGAGGCGTACACAGGCGGGCGGAATTTTGGTCATCTGGCTTACGCGGTTGATGACATTTATGCGCAATGTAAGCGTCTTCAAGAACATGGCGTGACGATCCTGCGGCCCCCTCGCGACGGCCGAATGGCATTTGTGCGCTCGCCCGACCAGATCTCGATCGAGCTGCTCCAGCGTGGTGGGTCGTTACCACCCGCCGAACCTTGGGTATCGATGCCCAACGTGGGCAGTTGGTAAACATTGTGGAGAACTTCATGGTGGACAACGATGTGGCTAATGATCTAAAACTCGAACAGTCGGCGAATCGATGGCCGGCCCATCGGACGGTGGCAGCCATGCCGGGTTCGTTGCCAAT
>RFVZ01000363.1 GCA_009922405.1 Betaproteobacteria bacterium | reverse complement strand
GTGTTCATGTAGCTCAGGGTGAGTCCTGCATCGGTGCCGGGGATGACTGTCGTGAACACGAGACCAGCGCCCTGGATGTTGAAGCGATTGGCGCCGAAGGTTTGGGCCTGATTGACGGACCTTGCGCCGTATTTGTCGTCCTTCACCTGATCGACGTAAATGAAGTGCGGTCCAATCACGCCGATCGGTGTTTTGTAGACGGCTGCCAAGTCAATCCCGACATAGTCTCCAGATTTGATGTCGTTGTCTTTGTTCTTCGTGTTGATGCCGTAAGAGGCCTTGGCCCCGATCGTCCAATCTGAACTGGGTGAGTAGGCAACTGCAATGCCGGGGCGCAGGGTGTAAAAATTACCAAACCCGATGTTGACGCCAGCGACGCCTGCTGGACCCAATAAGCCGACCGACGAATTGTAATCCCCGGTCGGAAGCGCCAGCGTCATTCCGGCAACGACTTTAATGGCGTCCTTCTGATAAGCCCAAGCACCGGTCAACTCAGCATCACCCTGGCCCGACACGTTGGCGCTATTTTTCTTCGAAAAATCTGCGAGGTTAGTGATCACGCCAGCCTGCGTCCCCGTGGCCACTTTGTTGTAGATCCCCGAGGTATTCAGAAAACCCGCTTGCACTGGCGTGAGGCCGACTGCCTGCGTCGTGTTGAAAAGGAGGTTGTCAGTCGTCAAGGTCCGATTCAGTTGCATGGCGTAAGGGAGTTGAGCGGTCGCAACGAGCCGACCGCCACCGACCATACCCTCGAAGGCATAACCGAGCGCGAATGCTGCATTCGTCTGGAGCTGGCTGAGCTTGACCGTGGTCTTGGCGTCAAAAGAACCGATCGTTGTTCCCACGGGAACCAGGGACGCTTGGGCGGTGGCTTGAGCGGTGGCCTGAGTCGTAGCGGCTGCGGTTGCGCTTGCAACTGCAGTGGTTACGGCAGCTTGAACGCGTTGGGCGACGAAGGCCGTTAGGGCGGCGCCGGAAAGGCCGGCTGCTGTTCCCGCGGCAGTCGCAACCGGGGTGGCCGCGGCGGTGGCCTGCGCAGTCGCTTGCGTGGTTGCCGTGGCGGTCGCCGTCGCAACCGCCGAAGCGATGATGTCAGCCTTGACGTCTGGCATCAACATCGACCCTGAGGAAGACAGTTGACGTTCGTTGCCATCTGGGCCAGAAAGTTTCTTGACATCGACGCCCACCACAGCAAGCGATGCAAACCAGCCTGGCTGGTTGATCGGGGCTACAATTTCGCCCCCGAGGCTGCCCTGGAACGGGTAGCGTAGTTTGAATCCATCCGCCGCGAACGCGGTGCTGCTCAGGAGTCCCAGCATGGCAAGCGCACTTGCGCTCCGATTCAGCGACTGGTTCATTTGTTTCATCTCTCTCATCAAAATTTTGTAATCTGGCAGCCAGAGTGTCATTTTTTTTTAATCTGATTGGGATAGGGATTTACACTAGGTCGTCGGATTTCGTGGAGTGCTGATGGTTGAGCGCAATGTGTTGGGTTCTGAACTAATCCCGTGTTCCTATGACCCCCTCACTGGGTATTTTCGGGATGGTTGCTGCAAAACTGACGCCAGTGACCGCGGCTCGCACGTCGTTTGTGCCGTGGTGACGGATGAGTTCTTGGAATACTCCAAGAGCCGGGGTAACGATCTCAGTACGCCGCGCCCTGAATATCGATTTCCAGGCTTGAAGGATGGCGATCGCTGGTGCTTGTGCGCGCTGCGTTGGCGCGAGGCCCTATCCGAAGGGATTGCGCCTGACGTGGTGCTGGAGTGCACTCATGAACGAGCGCTCGATTTTTTGAGCCTTGATCAATTAGCCGCGCATGCCAAACCCGGCGGCGAGGCCTAAGGGGTCCTAAGGGGTCCTAGGGGGCCTCAGGATTTGGCGACAAGGGTCTGAGCACCGCGTTGCATCACGACCATCGCCTCTTTGCGGGTGAGGTTCTGGTCGCGACGCAAACGAACCCAAGCCTCAAAGCTAAGGATCAGGTCTAAGGCGTCAACCAGCCAGCGCTCGCTGAGAACATGATCGGGCAGGATTTTTTCAAGCGCTCCGCGCTGAGATTGAGCTGAACGAATCGATTGTTCTTGAAGAAAGACCGATTGGTGGCGGTGCAGTGACGATGAAAGAAAGAACGGTGTCAGTTCCTCGAAGATCTGCGCACGGAGTTCAATACTTTCCATCAAACGGCTTTCCCAGGTCGCCGATTGCAGTCGGGTCTTGAGCAGCGGGATTGAGATTGCATCGAGGTCAACACTGATCTCGCGATAAAGCGTCTCCATATCGTCGAAATGGCGAAAGACCGTGCGTAGTCCAACCTGGGCCTGAACCGCCACCTGTTCTGCCGTTGG
>RFVZ01000362.1 GCA_009922405.1 Betaproteobacteria bacterium | reverse complement strand
CCATTGGACTGGGAGCGCACTGTGAGCACGCTGCCCTGGCAGCATGTGGTGGTGTTCCGCAAGCGCGACTGATCGACCCCAGCTGGCCAAAAGTCGAATATGTCGCGACAAGCAATGCGCATGTCATTCAATAATTTTTATATTTAGCGCCTGACCAATGATTGAAGAAATCGAAATCGTGGATTCGGATTTATCTCAGTCTGAGTCGTTGGCGCGCGGAAAGGCAGCCAGTCGTTCCACCTGGGTCAGCGTGGGGGTTAACTTGTGCTTGACCGTCTTGCAAATCACTGCCGGCGTCGTTTCGAAATCACAAGGTTTAATTGCCGACGGTATCCACTCATTGTCAGATCTGGTCGCCGATTTCGTCGTTCTTTTTGCAAACCACTACAGTCAAAAAGCGGCCGATGAGGACCACCCGTATGGGCACCAGAGATACGAGACCGCAGCATCGTTGGTCTTGGGATTACTGCTGTTATCGGTAGGTGTGGGGATGTTGATCTCGGCCGTTGAGAAAGTGCAGGACCCTGACTCCATTAGGCAGGTTCATGTTCTGGCGCTCTACGTCGCCGCGGGTGCACTATTGGCGAAGGAACTGCTGTTTCGCTATATGTTGTCGGTCGCGAAGAAGGTCAAATCGAGTATGTTGGTTGCGAACGCATGGCATGCGAGATCTGATGCCGCGTCGTCACTGGTTGTCGGTGTTGGAATTGCCGGTAACCTCATGGGCTATACGATCCTTGACCCAGTTGCAGCGCTCATTGTCGGATTGATGGTTACAAAAATGGGATGGCAGTTCGGATGGGACGCATTGCACGATTTAATGGATCGTGCGGCTGATCAGACCGAGATGGCTGCGATTCAAACCACCCTCTTGGAAACACCGGGTGTTAAGAATGTCCATGACATTAAAAGTCGAAAGATGGGCGATATGATCGTGGTTGATGCACATATTGAGGTTGACCCCAATATTTCGGTCGAAGAAGGTCATGATATCGCCGTGGTTGCGCGCCAGCGGGTTATGCGCAGACACCGCGTCTTAAATCTGATGACACATATCGATCCATGGCAAAAGCTGGACGCAGACCATGCTCATGGCACCAAACTGCTTGATCTCTAATTTGTCGTAGGCCACCGATTCTTAAGGGACTTCGTCGGCCAGGGCGACTGTTGCTATTTGTGTCTTTTCGTCCATTTCCGCCAGGAAGAACGTGATGCGTTTTGTCACCAATCTCGGCAAGTGTGACTACTTCAGTCGATATGACAATGGATTGCATTGACTTATTGAGGTGGAAGTTCTAGCCGATCGCAAGGCGCAGTAAATCAGCTTCAATCATTGCCGCGGCTTCTCGAAGGTAGGGGTTATGCGCTTCACTTCCTGCCTTTCCAATGTCGAGGTCTGCTTGAAAACCGTCTCGTTCCGGCCAGACATTATCAAGCACTTCAAAACCCGCCTCCCCAATTATATCCCTTGCGGTTTGGAGTAATCTTTCTGAGCGACCTACTTTGGAAAGTATCAATACAATTTTGCTTGAAATTTTGCGTGATTTTGATAGTTTTCTTGCCAAAGCGAGTGTTGGCCGTAGGTCATCCATGGATGTGCCTGTGGGAAGAAAGACGACATCGCTCTCTTGACTTATTTCTTTAGTGAGTTCGTCCGCTAAGCCGCGTGTATCTACAACGACCAAATCAAGATTTGATACTTTTTTGCGTAAATTTTTGAGACTGTTAAAAACACGTGCCTCGATATCAGGTGCAATCCCGTTGCGCAATCGCACGGCGCTCCATTCAACACATGAGAGCTGTTCAAGGTCAAAATCGGCGAGCAACACTTTATATTCTTGGCGTGCAGCCGCCACTGCCAACAATCTCGCGAGGGTGCTCTTGCCCACGCCGCCTTTTTGGCCTACGAATGACGCAATTTTCATGTGACTGAGCTCCTGTGACTCGAGAATGCGGGGTTGTGCGAAGGTGGTCGAGGGTGGTTGATTAGGGCAAATAGTGCCTCAGCGCCTTTGGTTGCGCCGCGTATGTGGCTTTGATTGCAGTCTATCGTTAACCAACCCTAGTGGTTGCAGGCTTCAAACCTTCGGCCCTCACACAGGGCGTCTCAACGACCAGCGACGCATTGGTTTTTAACCGTTCCGTGAGTTAGAGTCCCGGTCATCATTGAAACCGATTGCATTAAAGTCCCCGCGCTCTTGCCTGATCAGGACCTGATCCCGACAGCCGCTTGCGCTGTTCAAGCTGAGTTACGCCATGTGCGTGGGCTCATGCAGCTGGAGCAGAAGGAAGACCAGGCGCAATTCAAGCTCAAACGTGCCGACGCCAGCATCAAGGAGCGCCGTCGGCG
>RFVZ01000361.1 GCA_009922405.1 Betaproteobacteria bacterium | reverse complement strand
ATCTTGGTGGGTGCTGAGAGGCTCGAACTCCCGACCTACGCCGTGTAAAGGCGCCGCTCTACCAACTGAGCTAAGCACCCAGTCGAAGCGCGAGAGTTTACCTTGGGCAGATAAACTCTGCAAATCGTCAGTTGATGGCGTCGCGAAGGCCTTTGCCTGGACGGAACTTTGGCACCTTGGCGGCGCTGATTTGAATCTCTTCGCCGGTACGTGGATTACGGCCCGTGCGTGCCGCGCGCTTTCCAACGGCGAAGGTACCAAACCCAACGAGCGTCACGGCATCGCCTTTGCGCAGCGACTCTTCAATTCCGCCAATCAGAGCATCCAGGGCACGACCTGCGGATGCTTTGGAGATGTCAGCGCTCGCTGCAATGTGGTCGATCAGCTCGGTTTTGTTCACGTCAATCAATCCTATGTGAATTTGCGAAAAAAGGTCGCGCGAGAATTCTAAATTTGGGAAGACAGGGGGATTATCTGCCAAGAACCCACTGACAAAAATCGCCCCCGATAATCACGGGGGCGACCGATGTGGGTATTCAAACCGACCAGCGGTTTGGTGTCAAGCCGGATTAGCACTAGTGCATCAGTGTTTCAGTCGATCGCCCACAACACCGGTCTCCGCCGCAACGGTTGGGGTCGTCGGAGCTACCAGAACTTCGGCAACTTCGTCCTCATGCAGGGGCTCGGGCAAACGTTCCAGCGCCAGTTCGAGCACCCGATCGATCCAACGCACCGGGATAATCTCGAGATTATTTTTGACGTTGTCTGGTATCTCAGGGAGGTCCCTCGTGTTCTCCTCCGGAATGAGCACCGTCTTGATGCCCCCTCGCAGCGCCGCCAGCAACTTCTCTTTCAAGCCCCCGATAGCGAGCACTTCACCACGTAGCGTGACCTCTCCCGTCATCGCAACGTCCGCCCTTACGGGGATCCCCGTCAGAACCGAAACAAGGGCTGTCGTCATCGCAATGCCGGCGCTAGGCCCGTCTTTCGGCGTAGCCCCTTCAGGGACGTGAATATGGATATCGCGCTTTTCGTGAAAGTCCGGCTTGAGGCCGAATAGATGGGCACGGCGCCGGACGACTGTCATCGCCGCCTTAATCGACTCCTGCATCACATCACCGAGCTTTCCAGTGAACGTTGCCTGGCCCTTACCCGGGACAGATACCGCTTCGATGGTGAGGAGTTCACCGCCGACCTCCGTCCAGGCCAACCCAGTCACCTGTCCTACCTGATTATCCTTTTCGGCGACGCCGTAACTGTAGCGGCGCACGCTCAAAAACTGGTCCAGGTTGGCAGCGCTGACATGAATCTTGCCCAGCGCCGGAGTCTTCTGCGGTGCACCTGCAGTCTGACCAAGTACCGCTGGCGCATCGGCAGGATCAGTACTGGTGGGGGCCTGCTGTTCGGAGGGCTCCACCACCAGTTGTCCTTTCTTGAGCACCATCCGCCGGACCACCTTCCGGCAGATCTTCCCTACCTCACGTTCGAGGGCACGAACTCCAGCCTCTCGGGTGTAATAGCGAATGATGTCGCGCACCGCGCTCTCGGATACGGTCAATTCACCGTCTTTGAGCCCGTTGTTGCGCATTTGCTTAGGGAGCAAATAGCGGGTTGCAATCGCGACCTTTTCATCTTCGGTATAGCCCGAGAGACGAATCACCTCCATCCGGTCAAGCAGGGCGGCCGGTATGTTCAGCGTATTCGCGGTCGCTACAAACATCACATCCGAAAGGTCGTACTCCACTTCGACATAGTGATCGGTGAAGGTGCCGTTCTGCTCTGGGTCAAGCACTTCAAGCAGCGCGCTGGCCGGGTCACCGCGGAAATCCATCCCCATCTTGTCGATTTCATCGAGCAGGAAGAGCGGGTTTCGGACCCCGATTTTGGTCAGATTTTGCAGAATTTTGCCTGGCATCGATCCAATGTATGTCCGTCGATGGCCGCGAATCTCGGACTCATCGCGAACGCCCCCCAAGGCCATCCGAACATACTTTCGGTTGGTTGCGCGAGCAATTGACTGGCCAAGCGAAGTCTTACCGACCCCCGGGGGGCCGACCAGACACAGGATGGGGGACTTCACTTTATCAACGCGCTGTTGAACTGCGAGATATTCAACGATCCGCTCTTTGACGCGCTCCAGACCCCAGTGGTCAGAATCAAGTACTGCCTCCGCATTGGCAAGATCGCCATTGACCTTGCTCTTGCGCTTCCAGGGAAGATTGACCAACACATCAATATAGTTTCGTACAACCGTTGCCTCGGCGCTCATCGGACTCATGAGCCGTAGTTTCTTGAGCTCTGCATCGGCCTTTTTGCGAGCCTCCTTGGGCATCCTCGCCAATTCGATCTTCTTTTCGAGTTC
>RFVZ01000037.1 GCA_009922405.1 Betaproteobacteria bacterium | reverse complement strand
GACCCGACCGTTGACGGACTGAAAACGGGGCACACCGATGCCGCTGGCTGGTGCCTGATTGCCTCGGCCAAACGGGAGCAGCAGCCCGGTGGGTTTTCGCGCAGGCTTCTGACCGTCGTCATCGGAGCGCCCAGTGAATCGGCCCGCATCGTTGAGAGCCAGAAGTTGCTGAACTGGGGGTTTCAAAGTTTTGACGCGGTTCGGCTTTTCACATCAGGCAAAGCCGCCGGCACGTATGAGGTCTGGAAAGGAAGCAGTTCCAGCGTGACGGGCGGGTTCGAGCGCGAAATTACCGTCAGCGTGCCCAAGGGCCAGGCCGATCAGGTCCGGGCCGAGATCGAACGCCTGCAACCGCTGCTCGCCCCAATCGCCCGCGGTCAGCGAATCGGCACCGTGCGGGTCAAATTAGGTGACCAAGTTCTGGCCGAACAACCGATGGTGGCACTCGGCGCGGTCGATGGCGCGGGCTTTGTCGGCCGCCAATGGGACTCGGTCCGCTTGTGGTGGCGCAGTCGCTAGATCGATCTGGCAGCACCAGTCCCCTGCGACCGTCTCACTGAAATCCCTTAACTCCCTGAATTCCCTGAATTCCCTGAGCCTCAAACCATGTTGCCTGCACCGACGACCATCCTCAACCCAACGGCTGCTGATGACCAGGTTTGCTGGCTCAATGGCGGATTCGTGCCGCTTGCGACCGCGACCGTCCCGGTGCTCGACCGCGGATTCATTTTTGGCGATGGCGTGTACGAGGTCGTTCCGGTCTACGCGCGGGCGCCATTTCGGTGGCCTGAACATCGGGCTCGCTTGCGTCGATCGCTCGCCAAACTCCGGATCACGGATCCAATGGATAACGATCAATGGGCTAGCCTGGTTGAAGCCTTGGTGACCCAGCACCCCTGGTCGGATCAGTTCGTTTACCTGCAGGTCACGCGCGGCGTAGCAAAGCGGGATCACGCCTTTCCAGACCCGGCCGTTCAGCCGACGGTCTTCGCGATGACCAGCCCGCTGACACTTCCGAGTGAAGACCTGCGGCGCCGCGGAGCTCATGCGGTCTCGCTGCCTGACGAGCGCTGGTTGCATTGCGACATCAAGAGTATCGCGCTGCTCGGCAACGTCCTGGCGCGGCAGGCGGCGGTGGATGCTGGCGCGGTCGAATGCGTGATGTACCGCGACGGAATGCTCACGGAAGGCAGCTCCAGCAACCTCTGGGTCGTGCGCGACGGCGCCGTTCTGGCACCCCCGCGGGATCATCGGATTCTTGAGGGGATCCGCTACGGTTTGATCAGCGAATTGTGTGCGGCCGACGGCATTCCGTTTATGGTGCGGCCCATCCTGCGCAGCGAGGTGGAATCGGCGGACGAACTCCTGATGAGTTCGGCGACCAAGGAAATCCTGCCGATCACCCAACTCGACGGCCGCCCGGTCGGTCACGGCGAACAGTCGGGTAAGCCGGGCCCAATCGGTCAACGCCTTCATGCGGGCTATCAGCGAGCCAAAACGCAGGCATGAAGCCGGGCGATCGAACCCACGGGCCCGCGCAGACGATCGGCGCGCCAGATCTGCTGACCTTTCCGTGTGAATTTCCGATCAAAATCATGGGCCCTGCGGAGCCCGGCTTCGCGGACACGATCGGAGCACTCGTCCGCGAGCATTGTCCGGACTTTGATCCGGCCACTCTGGTCCAGAGGCCATCCCGAGCCGGCAATTATCTGGGCCTGACCGCGACCATTCAGGCGCTTAGCCGTGAGCAACTCGATACCCTTTATCGTGCGCTGAGTACCCACCCGATGGTTCGGGTCGTGCTCTGACCCGCCCATGATGCGCACGCACAAGGCGCTCACGATCCAGGAACTGGGCCGCCGGCCCTACCTGGAAACCTGGGAAGCCATGCGCGCCTGGACCACGGCGCGCGAACCTGACACCGAGGACCAGTTATGGCTGGTTGAACATGACCCGGTATTCACGCTCGGGCTTGCTGGGCGCACCGAGCACCTGCTGGGTCTCGAGCCCACGGAGCTTGTTCGGGTTGAACGCGGTGGGCAGGTTACCTATCACGGACCGGGCCAGGCCGTGGTGTACGTTCTGTTGAACCTGGCCCGTCGTCAAATGTCGGTGCGCGCGCTGGTTCAATGTCTTGAACAGGCCACGATCGATTGGCTTGCCCACCATGGGGTTAACGCGCAGCGCCGAACCGGGATGCCTGGGGTGTATCTGAGCGCAGCCTATCCAAACGGTCTGGCATTGGCCAAAATCGCCGCCCTTGGACTCAAAATCACACGAGGTTGCAGCTTTCACGGCATCGCGCTCAACCTCGTCATGGATCTCAGCCCCTTCGAGCGCATTCATCCCTGCGGATTTGCTGACTTGCGGGTGACCGATCTGGCAAGCGCTTTACAGGCCACCCCGACCCATGCGGAGGCGGACGTCAACCCGCACCCAGGCCGACATGACGATCTGAACGTAACCGCGCTCGCTCGGTCTTTTGTTCAAATGGTGGCATCCTCGCTCGAATGTGAACCGGCCTTCCTGGATTGCGACATGAAAGCTTCAAACCCCAATTCTGATGACTGAACCTGCGCCCGCCAAAATCGTCATCGATCCCACGCTCAAACAAAAAGGCGCGGCAAAGACCGCACGGATTCCGATCAAAGTCGAAGCCGTACCGGCGCTGAAAAAACCCGACTGGATCCGCGTCAAGCTGGCGCCCGCTTCATCGCGGTTCCAGGAAATCAAGTCGATCCTGCGCGAAAACCGGCTCCACACGGTCTGTGAGGAAGCGAGTTGCCCCAACATCAGTGAGTGCTTTGGAAAGGGCACCGCGACGTTCATGATCATGGGCGACAAATGCACCCGGCGATGCCCGTTCTGCGATGTTGGCCACGGTCGCCCCGACCCACTGGATTTGCAAGAGCCTGCGAACCTCGCTCGCACCATCGCGGCGCTTCGCCTCTCTTATGTGGTGATCACCTCCGTCGACCGTGACGACCTGCGCGATGGCGGCGCCCAACACTTTGTTGATTGCATCAGGGCGGTTCGAGCGGCCAGCCCTCAGACCCGAATCGAAGTGTTGGTTCCCGATTTTCGGGGCCGAATGGAGCGCGCGCTCTCAATCCTCGACGCGGCCCCCCCTGACGTCATGAATCACAATCTCGAAACCGTGCCCAGACTCTATCGCGAGGCGCGACCGGGTTCCGACTATGACCACTCACTCGCCCTGCTGCAGACCTTCAAAGAGCGCCATCCCAGCGTGCCAACCAAGAGCGGTTTGATGGTGGGTCTAGGCGAGACCGACGACGAAATTCTGGCGGTCATGCGCGACATGCGCGCGCATTCCATCGACATGCTCACGATTGGTCAATATCTCGCGCCAACCGGCCATCATCTGCCCGTGCGCCGTTATGTCCATCCCGAGACGTTCGAGCGGTTTGAGCGGGAAGCCAAGGACCTGGGCTTTCAGCATGCGGCCGTGGGTGCCTTGGTGCGTTCAAGCTATCACGCCGATCAGCAAGCCCACGCGGCTGGGGTGACCTAGACCGCGGAATTAACTCTGGCGCTTCGTTCTGGCGCTTCGCTCTGGCGCTTAAGTGCGGCCAGGCGCCGTTAGATTTGATTCGATCAGGGACTCGAGGGCGGGCCAACTCGCTGGCTCACCCACCCAACGCCGAATCACATCACCCTCAGGACCAATCAGAATCGTGGTCGGCGTGACGACAACCGGCGCGTAAGCCTGGGCGAGGGCACCCTGCAAATCCAGCGCGACCGGGAAGGGCAAGGCCTGAGTGCGGGCAAAATGCAACACAAAATCGGGCCGGTCATAGGCCATCGCCACTGCGACGGTTTCGAAGCCACGATGAGAAAATTGTTGATGGAGTCGGACCAGGCCTGGCATCTCACGAACGCAGATCACGCAGCTAGTGGCCCAAAAGTTCACCAGCACGACCTTGCCTCGCAAGCTCTCCTGGCTCAGGCGTTGTCCGTCGATCAGCCCGTAGGTGACCGCTGGCGCTCGCTCCGGTGTGAGCCAGAGGCGCCAGCCCAGAAAACTCAAGCTGGCCAGGAGCGCCAGACTCAGAACGACCCCACGCGTCCGATGCGGCCGGGGCGCCCAGCGCGCCAGAATCCCCATCTGCCTGACCAAGCGGACGCCTGGTAGAGGGCGAGTTGCTACAGGAGGTTTACTTCCCCGCGGCCGGTGTCGACCAGGGCGCAGGCGAGGGCTCGGGCCGGAAGGCATCACGCTCCGAGATCAGCTCCCACAGGGTCACCACTTTGCGTACCCCCGAGACCCTTGCAGCAACGGCGGCGGCCCGGTCGGCTTCGGCGCGCGTGACAAGACCCATCAGGTAAACCACGCCGTCTTCGGTCGCGACTTTGACATGATTCGCGGCCACGCCACCGATCTCAATCAGCGACCCTTTGACCTTGGTCGACACATAACCATCATTGGCCTGGCGCAACAAACTAACGCCGGACCCAACCGTGAGTTCGTTGTAGACCGCCTGAACATTATCCAATCGGGTAATCGCGTCGCCAGCGGCTTTCTTCTCGGCCTCGTCCAGCACCTGCCCGGTCAGCAAGACCCGGCGATTAAAGCTCACCACATTGACCGCCGTGGAATTACGAATCGCCTGCAACAAGCGCTGCGGTGACTTGACTTCGATCGCGCCGTCATCGGTCTGGGCCCCGAGCGTGCGACGGTCGTGCGCCGAGATCGCGCCAACGGCGGCCCCAGTAATCGCAGCGGCCACGCAACCCCACTGGCTCACCGTTACCAGCGTCAGAGCGCCCACCAACATCGCTGCTGAAAGGCGCGATGATCGGGGCACGCTAGTGGACCGAGCGTCCGGAGTCGAAGAGTGAGCAGCATTCATGAACGGTTTTCCTTCTGTATGCAAGATTCAAATTTCAAAGCACATCGCCCAAGAGCAGGGCATCCACGCCATCACAGAGGCAATGCAGAATAAGCAAATGGATTTCCTGAACCCGGGCTGTGCGCGCGTGCGGGACCGCCAACAAGAGATCCGACTCGCGCAGTTGGGTCGCAATTCGGCCCCCGCCCTGACCGGTCAGAGCGATGACATCCAGCTCGCGCTCATGGGCGACTTCAATCGCGCGGACAACATTGGCTGAATTGCCCGAAGTCGAGATCGCCAGCAAGAGGTCCCCTGGTCCCCCGAGGCCGCTCACCTGGCGGGCAAAAATCTCATCAAACTGATAGTCATTGCCCACCGCCGTCAGGATCGAAGTATCGGTTGTCAACGCGATCGCCGGCAGCGCCGGGCGCTCGCGCTCGAAGCGCCCAATGAGCTCGGCGGCGAGGTGCTGGGCATCCGCCGCGGACCCGCCATTGCCACAGATGAGCAGGCGGTGCCCCTCGGACAGGGTGCTAGCTAAGCGCTCAATGGCCCTTGCAATCGGTTCGGCAAGCGTCTCGGCCGAAAGCTGGTGAAGACGAATATTTTCGTCGAATTGTTCACGGGTCCGATCGCCTAAGTTCATAGGTTTCGATTATAGACACCCGCTGGGTGCCGAGCGGACCAAACCGCCCTGGATCTCAGCCCGAAAAGGCGTCTTGTAACCACTGCAGTCGCGCCCCATCGATTGCGACGACGTCGAATCGACACTCGGGCCAGTCTTGGTTTCGAAAATGGCGACTCAACCACCATTGCGCCGTCAAAATCACCCGGCGCTGTTTGGCGCTCCCGATACTGGCTGCAGCACCGCCCCAGTCGGCCCGGCTGCGCTGGCGGACTTCCACGAAGACTAGGCGTTCGCCGTCGCGCAGGATCAGATCAATTTCACCGCCGCGCCAGCGGACATTGCGTGCGACCAGTTGCAGCCCGCGACCGCACAGTAGCGTCTGCGCCTGACGCTCAGAATCGGCTCCCTGCCGTTGGGTGGGCGATGGCATGACGTGAGCTAGGCGCCCTGGGGATTACACTTGATCGTCATGATTGATCGCCTCAGTTGATTGCTACACACGCACCGATGACCGCCCCGCTAAGCCCGCAGCGCCCGCCCGCCACACTCTTTGTTGTCGCGACGCCGATTGGCAATCTCGACGATATCTCGACGCGCGCAGCCCAGGTACTCCGAACGGTGGCGAGCGTCGCCGCGGAAGACACCCGCGTCAGTCGAACCTTACTGGCCCACCTCGGAATCCGCCCGGACATCTTCCCGGCCCATGCACACAACGAAGTACAGGCTGCGCAGCAGGTGCTCGGGCGCCTACAGCAGGGGATGAGCGTCGCGTTGGTGACCGATGCGGGCACGCCTGCGATTAGCGATCCTGGCAGCCGAATCGTCGCGGCGGCGCATGAGGCCGGATTTCCGGTCGTGCCAATTCCAGGCGCCAGCGCCGTCGTCGCCCTCCTATCGGCGGCCGGGCTCGAGGGTGACGGATTTCGATTCATTGGCTTTCTACCGGCCTCGGCCGGGGCAAGGCGGCGGCGGCTTGCCGAATTCAGCCAGGATCCTGCGGTACTCGTCCTGTTTGAGGCACCGCACCGGATTGACGCAACCATTGACGCCCTGGCAGATGCGTTTGGGGCTGACCGCCTAGTCGTGATCGGACGCGAACTCACCAAACGGTTCGAGGAAGTCGCCCGAATCCCGCTGGGCCAGGCCGCAACCTGGCTGGATGGACACCCCGACCGACGTCGCGGAGAATTTGCGCTGGCAATCGCGCCGGCTCCAGACCGAATAAAAGACCTCGCAAGCGACCCTGAGCTAGGCGGTGCGGCTCGAGATCCGGCTCTTGTTGTCCTCACTGATCGGTTATTGAAGGCACTCGCCGCGGAGTTGCCGGCTGCGACCGCGGCCCGGGTGGCTGCCCAGGCGCTCGGACAGTCCCGTCAGAACCTGTACCGGCGCCTCCTAGAAATTAAAGGCGAGGTTTAGAGGAAACCAAATCAACGAAACCCAGTCAACGAAACCAGCGGTCTAAGACGCCCGGAAGAATCACTTCGACCTGAACCTCGCCGGTTCCGGTCTCGATCAGGCCGAGCCGGTGCGCCGCAACATAACTCAAGTCGATCAGGCGGTCATTCACAAACGGACCCCGATCATTGATCCGAACGACGACGGAGCGACCCGAACGCGTCGCCGTGACACGAGCGTAGCTCGGAATCGGCAAAATCGGATGCGCCGCCGTCATCGCATACATGTCATAAAGCTCACCGCTCGCGGTCTTTTGGCCGTGATACCGGCGCCCATACCAACTGGCAACGCCCACCGCGCGGTAAGGCGCCCGACTTGTCATGGGCTCGTATCGACGACCAAAGGCTTCGTAGGGCCGGGTCGTTGCGGGGATCACTGGCTCATTGCGCGGCACGGCGTCGGGGACTGCGTCGAGTACCGCCCGGCTGATCTCCGGCGGCCCATCCGCACGTGGCTCCAGGCGCCCGCGACTCGCACACCCTCCACCGAGCAATAACACCCCGCCAAGCAAAAAGCCCAGCAGAAAAACGCTCGGATGCGATCGGGTGTTCCTAACGCCTGGCGGCGCGCTCGCGGGCAATTAAGTCATCCAGCACATGAAGTGCCTTTTCGCGGCTGCCCGCCAAGGTCGGCGAAGTCGTCCATTTCCCCGCAACGCCGAGGCAGGGAACCCCATCGATCGCAAATGCCTCAGCCGCCTGCATCACGCGCCGGGCCTTGGCCTGCACGGCAAATGAAGCGGCTAGTTCGAGAAAACGTGCCCGATCAACCCCTGCTTTCGCAACAACCTCGGCGAGATCCTCGATCGTCTCGATCGGTTTTCGCTCGACGTGAATCGCCGCAAAAATAGCGGGCGCGGTCGCGTCCGCCTTACCGAGGGCTTCAAGGGCAAAGAACGCATGCTGAAAAGGGGCCTGATTCGGACGAAAAGCCACCGGCAACTTCCGAAAATAAACGTCTGCGGGCTGTTTTGCCCGCCACGCCATCAGTTCAGGCTCAAGCGCATGGCAATGCGGGCACCAGTAACCAAAAAATTCGACCACTTCAACCTTGCCCACTGGGGCTTCGACCGGCTGTGGCCGCGCGAGCGTTTTGAACTCGACACCCTCGACCGGGGTATGGGCGCGAACCGGGAAACTCGGGAAGCCGGCCAAGGCCGCTCCGGCCAACGTCACGCCCAGCCAGTCGCGACGCGTCTGTTGCGAAATCAGCATCTTCATCCTCTGAAAAATTCAACCAGGGCGGCGTGCACCCTCGAACCCCGGTTTCGCGCCTTAGCGAACCCGGACCACCGACACCTCGATACCACTCTCAGTCAGCTTGGTGCGGGCACGTGTCATATCGTCCATTCGGGCAAATGGGCCGATGCGAACCCGTTGCACCGCAAAACCGTTGACCTCAGAGCCAATCACCCTTGCCTCAAAACCCAGCAAGGCAAGTCGCCCCCGCATGGCCTCTGCGTCTTCTACCGTCCGAAACGCGCCCGCCTGCAGGACATAGCCTTCCCCGCTGGCCCCGCTCGATCCGCTCGCGCTGGGCGCAGGCGCTGCGGCCTGAGCGGGCACGGACGCTGGCGCCGCGGCCACGCTCGGTGGCATTGGCGCCGCGCCCTGGGCTGGGACCGAAACGCGAGCCGGCGCGTTCGGCGCAGGACTCAGAGCTTGGGCGGACGGGGCCAACACGGTCGGCGGCATCTGGGCTGAGCTGGCGCTGGTGACAGGCGGTCGGACCGATGTGCCTGAAGAAGCGCCGGGCGAGGGATTCGTCTCGACCTCGGGCTCGGATGCCTGACGTTCGGTCGACGTGGGCGCGTTCCGGTCAGGCCCCGGAAAAAGGATCGAGGGTTCTGGGGGCGCGGCTGCAGACGGGTCGGCCCGATTGCGAGAAAACAGCGGCTTGTTCGGATCAGGCGCCGCCTCGGGCGTCTTCGGATCGAGCGCCCGCTCCGGTGCTCGCGTCGCCTTATTCAAAAAAGGAACTGGCGCTTTAGTTACAAAGATCGCAACGGAGAGTGCCGTACCGAGTCCGATCAGGATTCCCGCGAGCAGGCCGGCAAATGTCCCACCGCGGCTGCGACGGGCCAGACCCCGGATCGGACGACGAGCGATCGCAACGCGCATCCTCACATCCTCTGCGGGGCGGAAACCCCGATCAATGCCAACCCATTACGCAAGACCTGACGAGTAGCCGCCAACAAGGCGAGTCGCGCTGCGCGCAGCCGCGCGTCATCGACCAGCACGCGCTGCGCATTGTAAAAGCTATGAAAGTCTGCCGCGAGGTCCCGCAAATAATAGGCCAAAAGGTGGGGCGACAGTTCATCGACCGAATCCCGAACGGTATCGGGCCACTCTGCCAGACGCGCCATCAAGGCGATTTCAGCCGGAGTGTCCAGGCACGTCAGATCTGCGGCACAATCCGCCGCAAGATCAGCTGCCAGGACGGTTGCAACGTCCACGGCTGGCTCGACACCTGGACCGGCGACCGGGCTTGGATTGCGTTGCGCGAGCACCGAGCAGATTCTGGCGTGCGCATACTGCACGTAATAAACCGGATTTTCGTCACTCTGGGAGCGAGCCAGATCGATATCAAAGGCAAATTCTGCGTCGGCCTTCCGAGATATCAAGAAAAATCTCACCGCATCCCGACCTCTTTCAAGGGTCGCGCCGGACCAGTCGATCAAATCGCGCAACGTCACATATCCACCCGCGCGCTTGCTGATCTTGACCTCTTCGCCCCCACGCATGACCGTGACCATCTGGTGCAACACGTAATCTGGCCAACCCTGCGGGATTCCGATGCCCAGCGCCTGAAGACCCGCGCGCACCCGGGTGATCGTGCCGTGGTGATCACTGCCCTGAACATTGATCGCGCGCGCGAAGCCGCGCTCCCACTTGGTCTGGTGATAGGCAACATCGGGCACAAAGTACGTAAAAGTGCCATCGGACTTGCGCATCACGCGATCTTTGTCATCGCCCCAGGACGTCGATCGCAGCCACAACGCACCGTCCGCTTCGAAGGCGTGTCCGGCCCGCAACAGTGCATCCACCACGCCAGTCACTCGTCCCTCGGTGTAGAGCGAGCTCTCGAGGTAGTAGCGATCAAATCGAATCCCAAAGGCCTGCAAATCGAGGTCCTGCTCGTGGCGCAGGCAGGCCACCGCAAATCTCCGGATTGCATCCAGATCGTCCACATCGCCACTGGCCACCACGACAGCGACATCTCGCGCCGCCACCGACTCTCGAGCCAGGAAACGCTGCGCAATCTCGGCAATGTATTCCCCGCGGTAACCGTCTTCGGGGAAGGCCTCCGAATCGGGCGCGACGCCACGAGCTCGTGCCTGAACGGAAAGCGCCAAATTCTGGATTTGGTTGCCCGCATCGTTGTAGTAAAACTCTCTCGATACGGCCCAGCCGTCGGCTTCAAGGAGCGCTGCCAACACATCCCCGAGCGCACCCTGTCGGCCATGACCCACATGAAGCGGCCCAGTCGGATTAGCCGAGACAAACTCAATCAACAACGGTCGACCCGCACCCCGCTGGCCGCGGCCAAAATCGGCGCCTTCGTGCAATGCCCGGGTCACCGCGGCCGTCCGAACGGCGGGGGTCACCCGCAAGTTGATGAACCCGGGCCCGGCAATCTCCGCCCCCGCCACCAGGGGCGCTGCCAACGGATCCTGATTGAGGGCAAAAACCAGCGCCTGCGCCACCTCTCGAGGGGGGCGCCCAAGCGGCTTGGCCAGTTGCAAGGCGATGCTGCAAGCCAGATCGCCGTGACTGGCCTGCTTGGGTCGCTCGAGCGTGATTACAGGCGTCGCAAGCCCAGCCTGCTCCGCAAAAGGCGTGACAGCCGCCGCCAATCGGGCGGCAATTTGCAATCGGTGCTCGGATAACATGCGACGATTCTACCGGGGGGCGATCCCCATGGCCTGAAAACCTTGCTCGAGATCCTCCAGGAGATCCGCGACCGATTCGAGGCCAACGTGCAGCCGAACCAATGGCCCACCGTCCCAGGGCTTCATGGTCCTCAGGCCTTGTAGGCGAGCTGGCATGATCAGGCTCTCGAAACCGCCCCACGAGTAGCCGATGCCGAAATGGCGCCGGCCCTCGACCAAGGCGGCCACCCGGCTTTCTAGCCCGCGCTCGAGTTCGACTGAAAACAGCCCGCAGCTTCCGGAAAAGTCCCGCCGCCAGAGCGCATGATCCGGATGATCAGGGAGCGCAGGATGTAGCACCCGGACAACCCCGTCATGGCGCTGCAGCCATTGCGCCACCGCGATCGCGGACACCTCATGTTGCGCCACTCGCTGCGGGAGCGTACGGAGCCCGCGCAAGACCAACCAGGCATCATCGCTCGACACACACAACCCAAGACCGCGCACCGCACGCCAGAGGGTTGGCCAAAGTTCGTCGGTAACGACCACCGCGCCCATCAACACGTCCGCATGACCGCCCCAGTATTTGGTCAGCGGGACAATCGACACGTCGACACCATGTTCGAACGGATGAAAGTGCAACGGACTGCCCCATGCATTATCGATCATCGAAAGTGCGCCGTGCTCGCGCGCCATGGCGGCAAGGCCCGCGACGTCCTGGATTTCGAACGTATAACTCCCGGGGCTCTCGAGGTAGACAATGCGCGTTCGCGGCCGCATGAGGTGCGCCAGACCCGCCGGATCGATTCTCGGATCATAAAACGTGGTCTCAATCCCGGCCCGCGCCAGTTGCCCTTGGGCCAGGGCCCGTCCCGGGCCATAAATACTGTCGGGCATCAGCACATGATCTCCGCTCGCCGCAAAGGCCAAGACTGCCAGCGCAATCGCCGCCAGGCCCGAGGGCACCAACGCCGCGCGGGTTCCCGGGCCTTTCCGGTCAAGGGCCGGGGCTGCGCCCCAACCCTCGAGTTCAGCCACGGCATCCATCAGGGCCATCGTGGTCGGTACCCCACCCGTGCCATACGTCGTCGCATGGCGCACGCCGCGAGCAGTGTCCTGAAGGGCCTGGTCGACTTCGGCCAGCGACTCGAAGAGCACGCTGGACGCGCGCACGACCGGGACATTGGCCGTTCGCACCATGGCGTCAATGCGCCGGCCGACTTCGCTATAGCGAGTCGTGGAGGGCATGGAGGACCGCGGGGTGGAGTGCAGGGTTGGGTGCATGGCGGGCATCCTGTTCGCGGGCGGGATCACTGGGGATTCAGGGGGCGTCATCGGGAAAAACTCCGCTCAAGCAAACTGAAGGTCGATCAGCTCATCGGCTTCACAGTCTAAATCGGCGCAGAAACCCACCGAGGGCCCTGGGCACCGCAGATGCTTAACTGCAAGTCCGAGCGCGAAGCGATGATTCAGGAGAGCCCGACATGCAGACCCCGATGCAGACCCCGATGCAGACCCCCCGTTCACACACTCCACACACAACCTGGATCGCCGTAGCCGATGACAGCCGCGCGCGGATCTTTCAATCCCGCTCGGACGAGCCACTGCGGGAGCTTGAAGATCTGATGCAGCCGCAGAGCCGGCCGGGCGATCATGAGCGCCATGCCGATGCGAAAGGTCACTATGGCAGTGCTGGGATTGGGGGAAGCGGATCGCCGGGTCACCATGGCACGATTCACGGCGCCGGCCATAGCGCCGAACCCCGCACGAGCGCGGACGACAAACTCGAAGGGCAGTTCGCCCGACAGTTGGCTCAACGGCTTGAAGGCGCCCGGCGCGAAGGTGCTTTTGAACATCTGATTCTGATTGCAGCCCCGCGGTTTCTAGGACGAGTCCGGGCGCAGCTCTCGCCGCAAGTCACAAAGCGCCTCGCGCACACCATCGCCAAAGACCTCTCCAAGCTCTCGGTCACCGACATCGAATCCCGCCTACAAGCCCAAGCCTTGCTTGCGCCCGCACAGCCCCGTAGTCAATGAGCGCCTTAAAGCTCGCCTGGCTCGCCGTTGATGAAATGGGGTCCGTGTAGGCCAATCCCGTTGGCGCGCCTGGCTGGGATCGAACCAGCGACCCCTGGCTTCGGAGGCCAGTACTCTATCCACTGAGCTACAGGCGCGGGTCTGTCGAGAACCCCAGATGATACTCGGTCGATTCGGGAGCGTCCACGCGTTCGCGTCCATCGGTCGCGTGACCGAATTCGCATCCGTGGGTATCATTCGCGGGGAGATTATTCCGATTCGTATCATCCGATCCAAAGATCGACTTCTGCCTGATCAACTCCCAAGAGCCGCTCGATGAGTAATAAAACCAACGATCATCAAGGTCACGCCGACGATGAGGCGCCCGAACCGCTGATCAAAACCCCCCAGCAGTTGATCAAAGTGATTTTGCTGGCTTTCATCGTCCCGGTGATCGTCATCGTCCTCTTGGCGAGCTATGTCACCTCGGGCAAGAAGCCCAATGCAGGTAGCGACGTCATGTCGACCCAGGCAATTGAGGCGCGGATCCGACCGGTCGCCCGATTCGAGATCAAGGATGCGTCGGCGCCGCAGGTTCTGCGAACCGGTCTCGAGGTCTACAACGCACAGTGCGTCGCTTGCCACGGCGTTGGTGCCGCAGGCGCGCCCAAGTTTGGTGATGCCGCTGCCTGGGGGCCACGGATTGGTCAGGGCTATCCTGGCCTGCTCAATTCGGCCCTCAAGGGCAAGGGCCTGATGTCGGCTCAGGGCGGCGGGGAATACGCCGACGTGGAAGTGGGTCGGGCCGTGGTGCACATGGCCAACGCCGGCGGCGCCAAATTTGAAGAGCCGGCTAAATAAAATAGTGGGCTCGATAAATCCGCTAGGACTTGCGCAACAAGGCCTGCAAGGCCGCAATCCGTTCCTGAGGGGTCTGGGCCTTTTGCTCAGGCGATAGGTCGGGCGTTTTTTCTAACGCTCGATCCAGGCCCATCTCGGCGATAAATCGTGAGGGCTCGCGCTCCTCCACGCGTTCGCGCCCACGGCTGCGTTGACGGCACCACGACACCTGAAGCGAACGTTGCGCTCGAGTGATCCCGACGTACATCAAACGTCGCTCCTCTTCAAACCGCACGATGGCGTCGGCCGCCTCGTCCTCGAGGCCAACGCTCGAGGGCAGTAAGCCCTCCTCAACACCCGCCAGGAACACGTGAGGCCACTCGAGCCCTTTGGCGGCATGCAGGGTTGACAGTCGCACTGAATCCGAATCGTCCTCGCGTCCGTCGAGCCGCGAAGCCAGGGCCATCAGTTGCGCCATCTCCAACAGGTTACGTCCATCCTCCTCGGCCCGACGTTTGATCCAGTCGACAAATTCACAGACGTTCTGCCAGCGCTGTGAAGCCTGGCGGTCGGGTTCGTTATCGAACAACCAGTCCCGATAAGCGATCGCCGCGAGCAAATCATCGATGACGACCGCCACGGTCTCGCGCTCCGCGCGCCAGGTAAATCGGTGGATGAACGCGCCAAATTCGCGCAAAGGGGTGAGCTGTCTTGCCGCTAGCCTGGACTCCGCCGCGGTCTCAAAGAGCGCCGCCAGCAGTGAACACTGACGCTCGCCAGCCAGTGCCCCCAAGGTCTCCAGCGTGGCCGCACCAATCCCTCGGCGCGGGGTCGTCACCGCCCGAATAAATGCAGGGTCATCGTCATCATTGACCAGCAGCCGCAGGTAGGCCGCCAGATCTCGGACCTCGGATCGCTCAAAAAAGGACGTCCCCCCGGTGACGGTGTAAGGAATGTGCTGCTTGCGCAGCGCCTGCTCGAGGATTCTTGCCTGCTGGTTTGACCGGTACAGCACGGCGAAATCGGCGAACCGCGCGCGGCGCTCGAATTTCATCGCAGAGATTCGCACCGCGATCCGTTCGGCCTCCTCCTCGTCATCTTCACAGGCACTCACCAGCACCGGATCACCTGGCCCAAGCTCGGACCAAAGGGTCTTCTCAAACAACTTTGGATTGGCGCGGATCACCTGATTGGCAGCATTCAGGATATGCTGACACGAACGATAGTTCTGCTCGAGCTTGATCACCTTTAGGGTCGGATAATCCGTTCCCAGGCGCTGCAGATTATCGAGCGTCGCGCCCCGCCACCCA
>RFVZ01000360.1 GCA_009922405.1 Betaproteobacteria bacterium | reverse complement strand
GGGCTCTGCTGGTAATCAGGCACTGGGTTCGGATCCGTTCTCGGAATCGGCAGATGCTGACGCTGAGGCTGTATCGGAGGCCATGGAAATTGCGTGGCTGGCGGGTGGTAGCTTGGGCGACCGCCCGCAACAGGTCGCCGATGGCATGCGCGATGGTCTGCGGGAAGCGGCCCGCCGACTGGAGCAATCGGTGCAGGCGGTCCAGCGGTTTCGCCATGGGGCCGATGCGGCCATGATTCTTTCCCGCCCTGCGAGCTCTGAGCCCGCAGTCCGCGATGCCACCCGCATGCTGACCGCCAGTCGCCGTGCGCTGCGCGTCCGCCAAGTGTTAGCTGAAGCGGCTCGACGCGGCATGATGGCGCCGGTCCCGGAGGGGTCGCGACGCGAAGTGCTGATTCTGGTGGCCGTATTGGTCGAAACGGGTTCAGTACGAGATGCGCAGATTGCGCAGCGATTTGCCCAGCAGGCCCTAGCCCGACTGGATTCGAAAGCAGCGAGAGCACGTTGAGCCCAAACTGAGCCTGGCTGGAATGGCGCGCTATTCTTTGACCGCGCCGGTCATGCCGGACACGTAATACTCCACAAAAAAAGAATAGATCACCGCGACGGGGAGTGAGCCGAGGAGGGCCCCCGCCATCAATGCACCCCAGTGATAGACATCCCCTTCGACAAGCTCTGTCACAACGCCCACCGGAACGGTTTTGACTTCAGATGAGCTGACGAAGGTTAGGGCATAAATGAACTCGTTCCAGCTGAGTGTGAACGCGAAAATGCCCGCCGAGATCAGGCCCGGTACGGATAGCGGAAGAATGATTTTGGTGAGCGTCTGCCATCGAGTTGCGCCGTCGATCAGTGCGCATTCTTCGAGCTCAAACGGGATTGAACGGAAGTAGCCCATCAGAAGCCAGGTCGAGAAAGGGATCAGGAAGGTCGGATAAGTCAGAATCAGAGCCCAGCGCGTATCGAAGAGGCCGAGCTGAAAAACGATCGCCGCCAGTGGGATGAACAGAATGGATGGCGGTACGAGGTAGGCGAGGAAGATGGCAAGCCCGACGCCGCGAGATCCTTTAAATCGAAGACGCTCGATTGCATAGGCCGCAAACACGCTGCAAGCAAGGGAGACGAAGGTCGATGTGACCGAGACAATCACGGTGTTTAAAAGCCATTCTGGATACGGCGTATCAAAAATCAACTTCTTGAAGTGAGCCAAAGTCGGTGCAAATACCCAGAACGGATTGCCCGCACGCGATAGCAATTCGGCGTTCGGTTTGACGGACGTGATGACCATCCAATAAAACGGAAACAACAACACAAACAGGAATACGCCCATCGGCAGATAGAGGGTGATCCAGCGTTGTGGGAGCGATTCGAGGAATTGCATCCCAACCGGGGCGTTATCGTCGGACTTAGACATCCTTGCCTCCTTGTTGCCAGGCCCGCCGCTGGAGCCCGAAATAACTGAACAGGATGGCCGCGAGAAGAAATGGAATCATGAGCGTCGCCAGTGCGGCCCCTTCGCCCAGCGATCCGCCTGGGATGGCGCGCTGAAACGAAAGGGTGGCCATCAGGTGGGTGGCGTTTAGTGGCCCGCCCCGCGTCAGCACGTAGATCAGCTGAAAATCTGTAAAGGTGAACAAAACTGAAAACGTCATCACCACGGCAATGATCGGGGTCAGCAGTGGGAGCGTGACGTACCTGAACCGTTGGAACGCTGTGGCGCCGTCGAGCGCCGCGGCCTCGTGCAGGCTTGGCGAAATAGTTTGCAGGCCAGCTAACAAACAGATCGCCACAAAGGGAACGCCGCGCCAGACGTTGGCAGCGATCGTTGACCAACGCGCGTTCCAGGGATCACCCAGAAAATCGATGTAACGATCGATCCATCCAAGTCGGGTCAGGGCCCAACTCAGTACCGAAAACTGCGCATCGTAAAGCCACCAGAATGCGATCGCTGACAGTGCGGTCGGCACGATGTAGGGCAGAAGGATGACAGCCCGAAAAAAACTCTTGAACGGCAGGTTGCGGTTGAGCAGGAGCGCGAGCCACAGACCAAGCCCGAATTTGAGTACCGAAGCGATCGACGTGTAAAACAGGGTATTGAAAAGCGAGATTTGGGCAACCGGATCGGTGACCAGGTAGGCAAAGTTGTCTAGCCCGACAAATACGCCAGCGCGGCCCACCTTGGCGTCGGTAAAGCCGAGCCAGGTCCCGAGGACCAATGGATAGGTCAGAAACAGGACCAGTAGGATGCCGGCGGGCGCCATGAAGAGGAACCCGAGGACGTTTCGGTTGTCGAGTTGTCGGGCAATTCTGGCGGTCAGACCAGGCAGTTGGGTGGGCATGTATCGGGGTCGTCGGGGTGCAATAAAACGA
>RFVZ01000359.1 GCA_009922405.1 Betaproteobacteria bacterium | reverse complement strand
TACGATGGACAAGAAGACACTTCGCGTGACGCTCGTCAAGAGCCCCGCTGGTACCCGGGGCACGCACAAGGCGACGGTGCTCGGCCTCGGGCTGAAGAAAATTAACCAGACCCGCGAACTCGAGGACACGCCAGCGGTGCGTGGCATGGTTCGCAAGGTGGCCTATCTGGTCAAGGTGGACTGACATCATGATGAAACTCAATACACTCTCGCCAGCCGAGGGCTCAAAGCATCCGAAACGTCGGGTCGGCCGCGGGATTGGCTCCGGCCTTGGTAAGACTGCGGGTCGTGGCCACAAGGGTCAAAAGTCCCGTGCTGGTGGTTTTCACAAGGTGGGCTTTGAAGGCGGCCAAATGCCGCTCCAGCGCCGCCTGCCCAAGCGTGGTTTCAAGTCCCTGACGGCGTATCTTACGGTCGAGATTCGGCTATCTGACCTCGAGCGTCTCGATGCGGTCGAAGTGGACCTGTTGACCCTGAAAGCAGCCGGCCTTGTTCATGGTCTGGCGCGCGGTGCCAAGGTGATTCTCTCCGGATCGATCAGCCGGCGGGTGACCTTACGCGGAATTGGCGCAACCAAGGGTGCGCGGGCCGCAATCGAGGCCGTCGGCGGTGTCGTCCTTGAGGCACCCGTTGAGGGGGCTCCTGAGGGAGCCGTGGAGGCGTCGGTAGCAGCGACCAAGGCCGCGTCGGCGGCAGGATCTGCCTGATGAATGTTGTGTGCACCCTCCTTGAGGACCGCGGGTCTTGGTGACTTCGGCGCAACCCTCTGCTGGCCAGGCGAAGGCGGGAAAGTTCGGCGACTTAAAAAATCGCTTGATCTTTCTCCTGCTCGCCCTGGTTGTGTATCGGGTGGGTGCTCATATCCCCGTTCCAGGGATTGATCCGGACCAGCTCGCGCAGCTGTTCAAGGAACAGTCGGGCGGAATCTTGGGCATGTTCAACATGTTTTCGGGCGGCGCGCTGTCGCGGTTCACGGTGTTTGCGCTGGGGATCATGCCGTACATTTCGGCCTCGATCATCATGCAGCTGCTGACGGTGATTGTTCCGCAGTTCGAGGCGATGAAGAAAGAAGGCGAGGCCGGGCGTCGCCAGATCACCAAGTACACCCGCTGGTTCACGGTTGGGTTGGCAACGTTTCAGGCTTTCGGGATTGCGGTCGCTCTCGAGTCTCAGCCGGGGCTCGTGATCGATCCAGGTTTGGCTTTTCGGTTTACGACGGCAGTCACGCTGGTGACCGGCACAATGTTTCTGATGTGGCTGGGTGAGCAGATCACCGAGCGCGGTTTGGGCAACGGAATTTCGATCCTTATTTTTGCGGGTATCGCGGCCGGTCTTCCTAATGCCATCGGCAGCATGGGCGAGTTGGTCCGCACGGGGGCGCTGCATGCGGCGGCGGCCTTGTTCATTGTGGTGTTGGCCGGTGCGGTGACGGCCGCGGTGGTGTTTGTTGAACGCGGTCAGCGCAAGATCACGGTCAATTACGCCAAGCGCCAGGTCGGGAACCGTATCTACGGGGGGCAGAGCTCGCATTTGCCGCTCAAGCTCAACATGGCAGGGGTGATTCCACCGATTTTTGCGTCCTCGATCATTTTGTTTCCGGCGACCCTGACGCAGTGGTTCTCATCGGGCGAAAACATGTCTTGGCTGAAGGACATTGCCGGGATGTTGTCGCCAGGGCAGCCGGTCTACATTCTTTTGTACGCAGGGGCGATCGTATTTTTCTGTTTCTTTTACACAGCGCTGGTTTTCAATAGTCGCGAGACAGCCGACAACCTGAAAAAGAGCGGTGCTTTCGTCCCTGGTATCCGGCCTGGCGAACAGACCGCGCGCTACGTCGACAAGATTTTGATGCGCTTGACGCTGGCCGGTGCCGTTTACATCACACTGGTTTGCTTGTTGCCCGAGTTTTTGGTGCTGAAGTGGAACGTGCCTTTCTATTTTGGCGGGACCTCGCTCTTGATCATTGTTGTTGTCACGATGGATTTCATGAGTCAGGTACAGGCTTACGTGATGTCAAACCAGTACGAAGGTCTGCTCAAAAAAACCAGTTTCAAGGGGGGGCGACGCTGATCGCTTTTGGCGGTCGGGTAAGCCAGAGGATGGTGAATGTCCAAGGATGATGTGATCCAGATGCAGGGGGAGGTTCTAGAAAATCTGCCCAATGCAACCTTTCGGGTCAAGCTCGAGAACGGCCATGTCGTGCTCGGTCATATATCCGGAAAGATGCGAATGCATTACATCCGAATTCTGCCGGGTGACAAGGTAACGGTTGAGTTGACGCCCTACGATCTATCGCGGGCGCGCATTGTATTCCGCTCAAAGTGAGTTATTAGGAGTTTTGAAATGAAAGTCATGGCATCGGTCAAGAAGA
>RFVZ01000358.1 GCA_009922405.1 Betaproteobacteria bacterium | reverse complement strand
GAATGTTACTAACACTGGCCAAGCCACAACCCTTAAGGGGACTAAATTTGCGGATTTCTTAACGGGTGGAGTAGGTAAAGATACTCTTGTGGGCGGCTCAGGGGACGATCGGTTGAGTGGTGGAGTGGGCAGCGATGTACTGACCGGAGGATCTGGTTCGGATGTTTTTCAGTTTGGTGGTGATACAAGTACCGATCGAATAACGGATTTCGTTTCGGGTACCGACAGAATCGAGCTAGACAATTTAATTTTTAAATCGCTGCCTCGCGGTGAACTCATCGCAGATCAGTTTTTGCTCGGGGCCAAGGCTGTAACATTGACACAACGATTGATCTACGATCAACCAAAAGGTGCTCTTTACTACGACGGTGATGGCTCTGGAAAAGGTGTGGCTGTGCTGATTGGGGTCCTGGATGACAAGGCCGCGCTTGCCCACTCTGACTTCTTTGTTTTCTAGTGCGGAGCGCATCGGTCATATTCCTCCAGTAGAAGCGGAGGCAAACTATTATCTTCAACTCGCCCAGCAAACCCCGATCGCCGCTTAACTTAAACCAATCAGCCTCCACGAAATCCGGGCCGATTCAGCGCGCGGGAACCGAGTCAGCATTGGCCCGGGTGGTGTCTGCGTTCGGTGCTGCTCGAGCGCATCATGGTTATGTGTTTCTGAACCGGCGCTGCGATCGGCTCAAAGTACTCGTCTGTGATGGCATTGGCATCTGGCTGGCTGCTCGGCGCTTGCACATCGGTAGCTTCGCCAGGGTTTCATTGAATGAGAACATGGCTCTGAGTCGGTCGCAGTTTGACGCCCTGGTGCTGGGTCTGCCGTGGCAGCGCATGGGTGAGCATGGGGTGATCACCGTGGTGTGAGTCGTGGTGTAAATGCCGCGAATTAGGGAAAGTCCGGATTTCCTCGCGCGCGCGCGCGAGGCAGAATTTGCCCATGCTCGATTCAAACGTAGAAATCGACCGCCTCAATGAAGTGCAGCTGCGCGAATTCACCGCCGCGCTGATCAAAGACCTGAAAGCCAAGCAAGCCCTGATCGATCGTCTCACCCACGAGATGGCGATCATCAAACGCCTGCGCTTTGCCGCCAAGTCCGAGCAATTCAACACGCATCAGAAGAGCCTCTTCGAGGAGGACTGCGATGCTGATATCGAGGCCCTGACCCGAGAACTCGAACCGCTGCGCCAACAAACAAGCAACGCGCAGCCGCAAAAGCCTAAGCGCCAAGCCCTGCCAGCGGATCTGCCCCGGCGCGAAGTGCGCCACGAACCGACCCAGACCGTGTGCACCTGTGGCTGCTCTCTGAAGCGCATCGGCGAAGACGTGGCCGAGAAACTCGACTACACCCCGGGGCAGTTCACGGTCGAGCGCCACGTGCGGGGTAAGTGGGTGTGCACTCAGTGCGAGGCCCTCGTGCAGGCGCCGGTGCCCGCCCATGTGATCGACAAAGGCATTCCGACCGCTGGGCTACTCGCACAAGTGCTGGTGGCCAAATACATCGATCATCTACCGCTCTATCGGCAAGAGAGCATCTTCGCCCGCGCGGGCTTTGCGATTCCCCGCTCGACGACGGCCCAGTGGGTGGGTTCCGTGGGCGTGGCCTTGATGCCTTTGGTCCAGGTCATGCAGGCCTACGAAACTGGTAATTGCCAAAATGTCTGATCGCTCGGATTTTGCAAGAGGCGGACAAGGATCCGGTTGCTGAGGCGGCCAATCGCCGGGGTGGCTCCTCGAGTCGGGCTCGAAGCAACAACCTACAGGGCCTTAAGGACTTTTCTCTCGTTCTGTCTTGCCTTCACATTGACGGAGCCAACCAGTCCTCGACCCGCAATTCGGGTACGCGTGCGAACTCGCGGCCATTGTGGGTCACCAGCGTCAGACCGCGCGAGCGCGCATGCGCCGCGATGAAGAGGTCGTGGCTGCCAATGGGCGTACCGGCTCGCTCCAGCGTGGCGCGGATATCCGCGTAATGCTCGTCAGCCGGCTGATCCAGCGGCAAGACTGTCAGCGTGTTCAGTAGGTCATCTACTCGTTGCGTCAATAGCTGCGAGCCTTTGCGCTGCGCACCGAAGCGCAACTCACAGGCGACCACGATGCTTGTGCATACAGCGTTTGGGTCGGTGGCGCGCAAGCGCTCCACCAGCACACCTCGTGGGTTGCGAATCAGGTCTGAAAAAATGTTGGTGTCCAGCATCCAGACAGGCCAAGCCCTCACAGATCGTCCCTGATCTGCGGCGGGAGGTCCTCAACATCGGGCATGCCGTCATTCAACGGTTCCCATGATGCCAAGAGGTCAAGCAGGCGATTCTTACCGATGGGCGTGAGGATAAGGCAATCGCCTTCCTTTCGAATCAGAACCTCGGTGCCATTGATCTCGAACTCGCGTGGAATTCT
>RFVZ01000357.1 GCA_009922405.1 Betaproteobacteria bacterium | reverse complement strand
AATTTCGCAGTCGACAGCATCAGCGCAAGCCATCCAAACAGAACGGAATTGGTCTCCCCGTTGAGTGCCGCGTCCATTGCGGTGGCCACTGATGGGATCCCGAGATGGTCTTCAAACAGAACGGCAAGGCCGCTCCGGATCGCGATCAGTATGTTGGCCCACAGCAGTAACTTCAGTGCCTTGAGCTGGGTAATCGCCAAGTCCCGTGGGTCTCTTGCCAGATGCTTGCGCAAAAACGCTGGGCCTTTGCCAAAGGGCAGGTGACCGGGGCTCCAGAATGGCCGGAGGTAGCCCAACTGGGTGACGATCGAACCCGCACCCTTGGCTCGCAGGTCAGTGATAGCCGCCGGCAAATACCAAATGTAGGGCATCAGGCTGAAGATGAACGCCCAAACGAGCACGCGCGCCAAGACGGGTACAACGTCTTGGTTTGCGAGTACAGATAACGAGATCTCGAATAGCAGGAGCGCCAGAAAGGGCCGGCGCGCCACCCACGCGTGGGGCCTCTTTTGGATCCATTGCAGGCCGACGACAATTAATGCGAGCACAATCGCGAGCATCCCTGTACCGATCCCGACTGCCATCGTGGTCGGCAGTTTTGCAAGCTCGAGGAGGGATCGGAGGTGGTCGATCGTGTCGCTGGAACCCAAACCCAGTTCGAGAAACGCGGTTAACCAGGTCGCGCTCAACAAAACAGGGGCGCGCCAGCCGGGACGGTGGGATGAAGCCTGGTCTGAAGGGCGCAAACGGACAGGGCGGCTGCCAAGACAAGTCCCCCCTGGGTCTGCATCGCCGCTATCCAGGTTTCGCTCGCCTCAATAGCCAGAAGGTCGCGCCAGGATTGCTTCACGCTAATGTTCTTCGATCCTTATACGGATCGCTGGTGAAGGAGTTGTTGCAGGGCGTGCCGGTCTATTTTCCCGCTTGAATTGATCGGTAGATGATCCATGGCAATGATTTGCCTTGGCACCATGTACGAAGGAATCCGCTGACGGAGCATTTTGATGATCTGCTGATCATCCACTGCGGTGCTGCCAACAAAACCTACGATTCCGGTAGGTGATCCGTTTTCGTGGGGTTTCTTCAAGCTCAACGCGATATCCGAGAATCTTGATCTGGTGATCGATTCGCCCTAGGCAATGAAAAACCCCTGACGGGTCTTGAAAAGCAAGGTCGCCGGTCCGATACCACCGTTGCCCCTGAAGAGTAGGAAAACGAGTTTCCGTCAAGGCTGATTCACCGAGATAGCGCTGGGCCAATTGGTCGCCTGCGATCACCAATTCTCCGGTCACCGATGGCGCTAGAAACCGACCCTCTGGATCGACGATACTGGCCTGAATGCCAGGGAGTGGGTTTCCAATGGCGGCAATTTCTCGGTCCCGGCTGAACGAATCGGGTGCCTGCGTGTTTTGCGCAAGGCAGAACACCGTTGCTTCCGTGGGTCCGTAAAGGTTCGCAACCTCGCTGTTTGGTGCCGCATCGCGCCAATGCCTGACAAGGCTTTCCGTTAAAGGTTCGCCACCGAAAACTGTTTTTCGCAGACTCGCCAGACTTCCCGGCTTGAGCGCGCCGACCTGGCGCAGCATGCCGGCGAGCGAGGGGACTGAATTCCAGACCGTCAACTGCGCTTCCTGCACATAGCGGACGGCGTTCATGACCTGATTGGCTGGGAGGATGTGTAGACATGCACCCGCCTCCCACGTCGAAAACATGTTGTGAACCGAAAAATCAAAGCTCAGTTCGCAGGTTTCGAGTGCGCGATCCTCGGCTTCCAATCCAAGCCAGCATGTCACATGTTGAATGTAGTGCCGCGCGGATCCGGCTGAAATCATGACCCCCTTGGGAACACCGGTGGTGCCCGATGTGAAGATGATGTAGGCCGTATGAGTTGCGGCAACCGGGATCGGCGCGGTCGGACAGACGCTTGGCAAAGCCGCGAAATGAATGACCCGATTTGTGTTGGTATTGGTGTTGGTGTCGGCGTTGGTCTCCTTGGGGAATTGATGGCTGCCAACATGGATGATCAACTGAGGGAATGCCTCGAGGAGGGCGGGGGTCAGCAATCGGGCGCCATCGTCATCGGTAATGACCGCCGACAACTCGCACTGTGCAAGCAAGGAAAGGATTCTCTCGGCAGGCTGTCTGATACTGATGGGGACGTAGGTTGCGCCACCCCAGCATGCACCCAGCACAGCCACGCAGGCGTGAGCGTTTCTCGAGGCCAGAATGCCCACCCGCACCGCCGCTTGCGACTCGAGATTCTGAGCCAGGCATCCAGCCAGTCGTGCGCTGCGCTCCGCAAGTACACCGTAGCTTAAAGACTGTCCATTGAATGACACCGCTTGCGCGTCGGGTCGCGCAAGTTGGTGGCGGTATACAGATGCCGCCAAATTTTGATC
>RFVZ01000356.1 GCA_009922405.1 Betaproteobacteria bacterium | reverse complement strand
GAGACGCAGCGGCGCTTTCCCCTTGATTTGCTACTGCGCGCAAATGATCGGCCGGGCCTGCTGCGCGATGTATCGGACGTATTGGCTCGTGACCGGATCAATGTGACGGCACTACAGACTCAGACTCGAGGCGAGATCGCTTCAATGCGATTTACGGTCGAGGTCAGCGGGCGCGAGCAGGCTCAGTCGGCGATGAATGCCTTGCGTGGCGTCTCTGGCGTGGTCGAAGTCGGACGCAGCGCGGATTTGGGCCGAAAAGTCCGGCAAATCAAGGGGTCGGTCTCCACATAGGGCGCCCCGATCAAATCGAGGCAGTAGGGGATCGCGCTGAAAAGCCCTTCGACGCTCAATTTGCCGTCGGCATCGCGCAGTCCTTCCAGGGTCTCGCGGATGGCTTTGGGTTGCCCGGGCAGATTGACGATCAGCGCCCGTCCTCGAATGACCGCTGTTTGCCGCGAAAGGATCGCGGTTGGGACGAAATGTCGGCTGATGCGACGCATTTCTTCGCCAAAACCGGGCATTTCGCGATCTCCCACGGCAAGTGTCGCTTCGGGCGTGACATCGCGTGGCGCAGGCCCCGTGCCGCCCGTGGTCAACACCAGATGGCAACCGGCCCGATCCACCAGTTCGATCAGGGTGGCCTCGATCTGACTGCGCTCGTCGGGGATGAGACGCGTTTCAATTTCGAACGGTTCAGTCAGCGCGCGCTGAAGCCAGTCCTGAAGCGCCGGGATCCCCTGATCTTGATAAACCCCTTGCGAAGCGCGATCGCTGATCGATAAGAGACCTACCCGGAGCTTGGGGTCCTGCTCGATCGCGGTGGTTTCTTGAGAGATGGCTTCGTTGGAGGTGGCTGCAGTATTCAAGATGTCCTCTTCGTGTTTCCTTTTCATTCCAGATGGTCGGGCCCACCGTCGGGCCCACCGTCGGACGCACTGTCGGGCCTACCGTCTGGCTCACCATCGTGCTCGCGATCTAGCCCATTCCGGGTCGCTGAGCCTGGTGCCATCGCGGCCCGGATGCGTTGGTAGAGCAGTCGGTACTGACGTCCGTTACGTTGTGCGGCATGTTCGACGCGCGCTGCGCGGATGTTGGTGCGCAGGGCCTGAAGGTCGCCGCACCCCGTTGTTTGGACGAACTCTTCAAACACGCGGTCATCTTCAATCAGGCGTTCGCGCCAGCGTTCGGCGAGGTGCATGGCGTTGACTTCGTCGCGATGGGGGCGTTCTCGGCGATCGAGGAGCAGTTGAATTGGCTCTGGGTCAACCTCACGCATGAGCTTGCCGATGAACTGCATCTGACGCCTACGCCCTTCGTGGGTGCGCGTGTTTCCCATTTCGATAATCGCATCGGTCAGGCGTTCGGGGAGTTCGAGCGAGCGCAGCACAGCGGTTGGCAGCTCGATCAGTTGAGCGCCGAGTTTTTGGAGTGCTGTCATGTCGCGCTTGCGTTGCGATTTGCTGGGTCCGTCGTACTCAAAGGGTTCGTCGCCACCGGGGGCCTCCGGGTCGACGAGGCGCGCATTGTCGATCGCGCGTGCGACGCGAGCGGCTTGCAGGGCGGCGGCGTCGGCCGGGAAGTCGTCGTCCTCGGTCGAATCGGATTCAGATCCTGGTCCCCTCCCCAATCCGACCGTGGTTGCGGATCGGGTTGCCGTACGGGTCGAGGGTGCGTTTCGTTGGGAGCGATGTCGTGCCATGGGTTTATCATAGCGCCACGATGTTTGCATATGACCGCGCCCAATTCGACCAGCTCGCCGATGATGCATTGGCAATGGCCCGCGCCCTTGGCGCTTCTGACACCGCGGTGGGGCTCTCGGAGAGTTTCGGCCTCTCGGTCAATGTGCGAAAGCGCAAAGTCGAGACTGTCGAACAGAACCGCGATAAGGGTCTTTCGCTGACGGTTTATCTTGGGCAACGGCGGGGCGATGCCACGACGTCTGATTTCTCTCGTCAGGCAATCGAAGATACGGTGCGAGCCGCGTTCGATATCGCTCGGTTTACGGCCGAAGACGCGTATGCCGGGCTCGCAGAGCCCGACGAGTTTGCCCGCGAATTTCCGGAGTTGGATTTGTTCCATCCCTGGGAATTGACCACAGAGCAGGCGATCGAGTTGGCGCTCCGGTGCGAGGGTGCTGCGTTGGGAACGGCGCGCGCGATCTCGGATTGCGAGGCCAGCGTGTCGACCAGTCAGGGTCATTTTCTTTCGGCGAACAGCCGCGGGTTTCGGGGTGGTTATCCCTATTCACGCCATTCGTTCGGGGTCGGTCCGATCGCCAAGCGCGGTCGTGCCATGCAGCGCGATGGCTGGTATTCGTCCGAACGCGACGCTGCGCTATTGGCCGACCCTGAGCGGGTCGGGCGCTATGCGGCTGAGCGCTCGTTGTCACGACTCGGTTCGCGCAAGCTATCGACGCGGCGCGTGCCA
>RFVZ01000355.1 GCA_009922405.1 Betaproteobacteria bacterium | reverse complement strand
AACCTCATGTGCTCCCGCTGCCCGTATACTACGGTGTTTTCGGCGCGCTCCTGTTGCTCACCGGCCTCACCTACGCCGTATCGTTTGCCGGCCTTCCGCCCTCGCTCTCTTTTGGCGTGGCCATGCTGGTCGCCAGCTGCAAGGCGTTGCTGGTGAGCGCCGTCTTCATGCACCTCATCTGGGATGAGAAGCTGAACGTCATCGTGCTTGCCGTCTCCGTGCTCGCGATGCTGCTCTTCTTCGGCGTTACCATGATGGACGAGCTTTCGCGCGGTCTGATCCTGCCCGAGGAGGGTACCCTCTTCAAGCAGCACGAGGACGCCAATCTCAAGGAGATCGCCAACCCGCCGGCTGCCGAACATGGCAGCGAACATGCTGGCGGCAAGGCCGAGCACAAGGCTGCGGCCGGTGCTGCAGAAGGCTTGGCGGCCGGCCACGCTGCTGTTGCAGCCCCTGCCGCCGGTTCGGGCGAAGGCTCTGCCGCAGCGCACGCTGCTGGTTCGGGCTCCGGCCAGCACTAGTCTCTTCCCCTCTCCGACGGACCCGCAACCGAGAGGCTGCGGGTTTCTTCGTTTTTGACCTAACGTCCGGCGTGGTCGCTTCGGAACTGCATCTGATCCGAGAAGCGGGCCGAGTGCGGATGGCGCTGCTCCACGATGAGCGTCTGCTCCTGCAACCAGCCCTCTTTGCGGTCGATGTAGGCCCGCATCCGCTCAATGGCTGCGATGGTCTCGTCGACCCAGGCCCCGCGGGAACCAAGGCGTTGCGCCATGCCCGCTAAACTTGAAAACTAATCCGGGTTAGATAGTTCGTATAAACTTTGAGATTTTTGCATACGCCCGATTGGAATATTATTTCAGAGCGTGATGTTTCTATGGTCGGTCCAAACATCGATAAAATAGGAGGAACAATAAATGTGCCGCTGGATCTCTTATGCAGGGCCAGAGATTTATCTGGAAGATTTACTGTTTAACCAGGAATATTCTATTGTACAGCAAAGTATAAAGGCACGTGAATCTATTTTTACAACCAATGCCGATGGATTCGGAGTGGCTTGGTATAGTAAGCGCACTGCACCCGGATTGTTCAAAGATATCTTGCCGGCTTGGAATGACAGCAATTTACGGTCGCTCGCGGCGCAAATTCAGACGCGTCTTTTTTTTGCGCATGTCCGGGCTTCCACCGGAACCGCCGTGACCCGGACGAATTGTCATCCCTTCACGTGGAGAAACTGGGCCTTCATGCATAATGGCAAGATCGGCGACTGGCATCTTTGCCGCAAAGACATGGAGGCGCTGATCAGTCCAGAATTTTATGCCTTGCGGCAAGGGACCACGGATAGCGAAGCATTGTTTCTTGTCGCACTCAGCCTGGGCCTCACAGAAAATCCGCAACTGGCCATACAAGGCACGATAGGTCATGCACTGCGCATTATGGAACGTCATAAGGCCCAAGAACCCTTGCGCATTTCCCTAGCTGTAACGAATGGTTCTGAGATATGGGCTTTCCGCTATTCCAGCGATCAGCAATCTCCAAGTCTTTACGCGGGGGCTCCAAATACACGGGCGATGGAAAAAAGTGAAAATAATATTAATACCATCGCTTCTGAGCCGAGTGACACTGATCCATCACGCTGGTTCAAAGTGGCCGAATCCACGGGTCTCCATTGGACCGCGAAAAATTTACGTGAATTTACTATTCATATCTAACGAAACAGCGCACCCTACACCAAATCCCACTGATCAGAACTGATGTGCCCAGTCTCGCAGGCCGATGGACAGTAATTGCTCACGTGGTCGGCCCTGAACGACCTGATCAGGCGCAGGCGAATTTCCCGCCGATGAGATCTCGGATGGCCTGCAGTGCGGGCTGACCGCCCAGGCGGGCGGTTCCGGTGACCGAGCGATATCCGGCGTGGATCTGCGCACCCCAGTCTGACCGGAAGCCGTTGGTGACTTTACGGAACACCACCGAGGGGCGGATTTCCCGCTCGGAGATGTTGTTGGTGGCCGGCACCTCGCGGTCTGTCAGGAAGACAAAGAACTTTGTTCGCCAAGCCTTGATCTGCTTGTTCAGAACCTGACCGGCGGGATGGGCGACGGGCTGGGCGACGGGCTCCTGGTCAAAAATCATGCGTGGCGTTTTTGCGCTTCGGTCTAATTCCGAATTCCAGTCGATATTCGTCGAGATCGACACACTACTAGATCGGCTCCCGGCTGAAGCCGGTCATCTACTCGTTCCTGAAGCGAATATGCTGCACTTCCTGCGGGTGGTCCGGTTCGTTAGGACCGATAATCGCGGCGCATTTGTCCGCCAGACCTACGACACGACCGCATCCGCTGCTGTACGCCGCGCATGCATCGACTGCTGGAGGTCTTGGGGCGATCGGGCCAACTTCACGCGCCTTCGCAACAATTCCAAGTCGGCGTG
>RFVZ01000354.1 GCA_009922405.1 Betaproteobacteria bacterium | reverse complement strand
CGAGAGACCCGATCACAGCAATATTTTTTGCGCCACGCTTGCCGACAAAAACGCCCGCCGCTGCCCCCGTGTAGTCAGCCGGTGGTCGCGTCCGGAATAGATTCGGATTACCCGCCGCAGTAATCGCGCGCTCAGCCGCATTGCCGACGAGCATCACCGCATTCTCCTTGCCGATAAACGAGGAGACGGCGCTGGTTGAACCGGAGCAACAGAACCCCACGAGATACTTGACGCCATCTCGGTCGAGCAACTTGCGAACGCTGTTCGTCGCTTCAGTGGGGTTGGCCTTGTCGTCCGTACTGACTATTTTCAGTCTGAAGACGTCAGTCCCCGCCTTGATCCCGCCCTTGGCATTGATCTCGTCCACGGCCATCGCGACGGCATTGGCCTGGGGCAACCCATAGACTGCGCCCGGTCCAGTTAATGCGTCATTCACGCCAATCAGTAACTCCTTGTCGGCTGCCTGGGCCGCACCGAGTAAGCCAGTCAACATCGTGAAAATAAAGGCGCGCCCCGCTCGATGCACCGAGCGACCATTGCGTTTCATTTGGGTCTTAGCCCGGATCTGATCATTCATCGCGTTCTCCTCCAAAAAATTGTTGTGTGCGCTTTGGGTCATCAACTTAATACCCAAGATAAGCCCTGCTGACCTCCGGATTGGATTGCAGTTCCGTGCCCGACCCTTCAAGTACGACTTCGCCCGCTTCAAAGACGTAGGCCCGATCTGCCAGACGAAGTGCCATTGCTGCGTTCTGTTCGACGAGCAGAATGGTTGTCCCCATTGCCTTGATCTTTGCAAGCGTAGTTTCCACCTCCGCAACCACTCGGGGGGCCAGTCCCAGCGAGGGCTCATCAAAGATACAAAGCTTGGGTTTAGCCATCAGGGCACGGCCAATCGCGAGCATCTCCTGTTCGCCGCCCGAAAGCGTTCCGGCAAGTTGACGTTCTCGCTGCCGCAATACGGGGAAGAGGTCAAACATCGATTGAAGGTCCGATTCCTGATTCGAATCTCCTCGGGTATGAGCACCCATTTCTAAGTTTTCGCGCACCGACATGTCGGCAAATACCTGGCGACCTTCAGGACACATCGTGATTCCTCGGCTAACGATGACGTGTCCCGGCATTCCATCAATTCGCTCGCGATTAAAAAGAATCTGCCCGCTGCGGACCGGATTCAAGCCACAAATACATTTCAGGGTTGTACTTTTACCGGCGCCGTTGGCGCCAACGAGCGCGACGCATTCGCCTTGCGTCACATGCAAATTGATTCCTCGAATGACGTCGACTTTGCCGTATCCGGCTCTCAGGTCACGGATCTCAAGCATCGACCGCTCCGCCCAGATACGCCTGGATGACCTCTGGGTTGGTCTGAATCTCGATCGGAGTTCCGACGGCGATCTTCCGGCCAAAATTCAGCACCACAATGCGCTCACAAACCTCCATGATCAGGCCCATGTGATGCTCGATCACGAGTACTGCAATACCCTGATCGCGAATCCTGCGGATTAACCCCGCCAGGTCTTTGCGTTCGCTTGCGACCATCCCCGCTGCGGGTTCATCGAGCAGAACCAGTCTCGGCTCACTCGCCAGCGCAGTGGCAATCATCAACAGTCGCTGTTGCGCTGAGGACAGCGTTCCACACGGATGTTCCGCCACGCTGCCCAGTCCGACGAAGTGCAGGATCTCCTGCGCTTTACCGTGCTGGCGCAACTCTTCCCGCATTCCCCGACGTTGCCGAAACACCGCTTCCCAGGGATTTGCACGGAATTTCGAATGACAGGCTGTTAGCGCCTGCTCCAGCGCGGTGAATTCGGCGAATATGCTGGTCGTCTGAAACGTTCGGGCCATTCCCAGCCCAACCCGCTCGGATTGAGGCAGCGCATTGATTGAACGTCCTGCGAATTCGATGCTCCCCGCCGAAACCGAGAGGGCCCCAGAAATCAGGTTGACCGAGGTCGATTTGCCGGAGCCGTTCGGTCCGATCAAACCGACGATCTCACCCGGATGAATTTCAAACGACAGTTGACTCACTGCCTGAACGCCGCCGAAGTTGCGATCGACACCTTTCAGGGACAATAAAGATTCCGCCATGTGCCTGAAAATCGCCGCCCGATCCAACCTAAACAAGAGGTCTCGACCTTAGCAGACTCCTCATCCGGGGCGCGCTGGTGATTCCCTAGGTCAAACCCTTGGTCGTCAGGCTGTCGTCAACTTCGGGCGTGCTGGTCGGTGATCTGCCAACCAGGAAAACAGCATCGCCACAATCATGATGATTAACGCCGTGGGCCCCAAGGCGTCATATCCGAGCGCGACTACCAGAGCTGCGCCCAAGGCGGCGCCCATGGCCTGCCCGGCATAAAGGCTGGAAGAGTTCAAGGCAATCGAGGCCGAAGCAAGCGTTGGGGCGGATTGTGCCAATCGGGCCTGTTG
>RFVZ01000353.1 GCA_009922405.1 Betaproteobacteria bacterium | reverse complement strand
CAAGGTGACCCGTGTGTCGCCCTGATTCATTGGCACTTCGTGGAGCAACGAACTTGGAAACAGTACAAGGTCACCCGGGGAGGGCACCGGACCCATCCATTTTTCGGCATTGAATGGCCCCAGTTCAGTGCTCGCATTCATATTGCTGAAAACGAAGTCCCGGCCGCCCAGGCTGCGAATGAACAGGGTGTTGGCCGAGGGGTGGCACTCGCTCAGGTAGAGGACGCCTGAGATAAAGCAGTTTGCATGGTTGTGAACCGATTGCCGCCCCCCGTGGCGGAGAACATTGATCCACAATTCCTTGATGTGCCAGGTCAGCGATTCGCCAAACAGGTGGACGCCAAAGGTAACCAGACTCGGCCGCACGGTGTCTGCCAGCGCTTCTAGAAGCGGGTCGCCATTGGGGGTAAGGATCGTCGTGTGTGTCAGTTCGGCCGATCGTGGATTGGTCTGACCGGCTACGGGTGCAAACCGCTCCCGCAGCGCCTGCACTCGGTCGGGCGAAATTGCGTTCTCCACCCGCATAAAGGGAGTCGGAAACAGTTCGAAGACTTCAGGCATGGTCGGGGTTGGGTTGTTTAATTGGGCCAGCCAATGATCACGGCGACTCTCTCTAGCGACCAGTAGGCGGCGAGCGTCCCGATCGCGTAGAGCGCGGGGGCCTTTAGGCGGGGCAAAATAGGGTTTCGAGCGAGCACCATTGTGAGACCCCAGGCCAGGGCAACGACCAGAAGCTGTCCGGCTTCAACGCCAAGATTGAAAGTGAGCAGGGCCATTGAGACATGTTGTTCGGGAAGGCCAATCTCTTTAAGTGCACCGGCGAAGCCAAGGCCGTGGACCAGTCCAAAGATAAAGGCGACCAGCGCTGGCCATTGTCGTGTCCAGGTCTCGCGCCGATGAAGCGCCTCGGCGCTGACGAGCACGATTGATAGTGCAATCGATGCCTCGACGGGCGGGGAGCGCAGCACCAACAGCCCCAGAGCACTGGCCGCGAGCGTCACGCTGTGGGCAAGCGTGAATGCCGTAATCGTGGCGATCAGGCGCTTGCGAAAACCGACCAGAAACAGGAGGCTGATCACGAAAAGTAGATGATCGAACCCCGTCAGGATGTGTTCGATCCCGAGGGAAAAATAGGCAACTGCTACCTCGCTGCCCGCCCGCTCATCCTTGGCACTCCCAAACAACTGGATCTTGGGTTGAGCGCTCGTGAGGGTGATGACCTGGCGATCACCGCTTCGCCAGTAAATCCGAACGATCGCGGCTGAATAGGCCTTGCCGACGCCCGTGATTGACAAGGATCCAGCGAGCCCTTTGGGTCCGCACTGGATCACTTGTTGGTCGCCTACGCAGCCTTCGGGCCACCTGGGAGTCAGATCCTCCGAGATTGGACGGCCCCCCTTGCCAGCGGCGCCCCACGACCAGACGAACTGACCCGGTGCGACCTCGCGCATTGTCATTTCGGCCATGGTCAGTTCATGGGCATGGACCACTGGAGTACCGAACCCAGCCAGCGCGACAAGTAGCACCAAGTGCCGCAGGATCCAAGTTTGTAGGGCATTTGGCCCAGCGCTCAACGCCATCAAGGCTTCACCTCTTCCTCGCGAATCTTGTACTTCTTGCCCATCTCGCGAACGGCGTTCGTCGTGAGTTGGGCCATGGTGTCATCGCGCCAATCCTGATAAATCGCATCCTTATTGCGATCGAAGTCAGCGGGCACACTGGGCTTGATCTCTTCTAGCTGGATCACCCGCAGCCCTTCGGTACTTGCGATCAATTGCCAGACGCCGGGAGTGGACTTTTCGATGGCTTCGGTGAAGTCTGCGCCATAGCTTTGCAGCAGATTTTTTCGCGGTCGGTCCTTGAAGACGCGCAGGCTGCTCTCGGCGTCGATTTTCCCCTTGCCATTGAGCGCGGCAACGAATTTCGTCAGAGCCTCAGGCGATCGGTCACTGGTGACCACTGCTTCCAGAAAGTTAAATCGTATTGGTGTGTCGTAGCGATCACGTTTGGATTCAAACCATTTGCGGACGCCGGCTTCATCAATTCTGGGAAGGGTGATTCCAGACTGGGTCACGCTCAGGGACTTGAAAATGATCCGGTCGCGGATCGCAGAATCGCCTCGGTCCAGGCCCAGCGCCAAGCCTTCGCGATAAAGCACTTCGTTATCGACCCAGCGATCCAGGAGTGTTTTCATTTCGGCTTCGCTTGGCTCGCGCTTCAAGCCGCCGGTGAAGATATCGTGGGCTTCTGTCTTGACCGATTTTGAGATCGTGATCGTTTGAGGGTCGTCCTTGTCAAGACTCAAGGTGTGGTCAACGCCAAATACCAAAGCACCCAGCACCAGAAAATGCAGCAAGGGTTCACGCAACATGCGGGACAAGGGGCCGTCTGTGCGGTTCGTCGAGGAGGCCGAAGCAGCACCTGGGACTGG
>RFVZ01000352.1 GCA_009922405.1 Betaproteobacteria bacterium | reverse complement strand
TCCGTTGCACAGAGGTAGCGTTTGGCCTCAACATGCAGTTTGATGGGCTCCAGAACAGCATCCCTGAAGACGCCGCGCAAAAACGGCAACGCGATGTACTGGTGAAGGTCGTCCGTGGTTGGCGGAGCCTCCTCGCGATCCTGCGCTCTCTTCTCACCCTCCTCACCCTCCCCTTGGGCCGGCCACTGAGTCGCTGCCAGCTGACTGTTGGCACCCAACATGTGCCCCAGATCGTGCAAAAGGGCGGCAACAATTGTCTCTGGCAGTTCGCCCGCTACCTCGGCCAAATGAGCGCACTGCAAGGCATGCTCGAGCTGACTGATCGCTTCCTGACCGTACCAGGTGTGAGCACGGCCATTCAACAGGTCGACGATCTCAGGGATGGATAAGGACATAAGGCATGCGACGGATTGGATCGCAGCATCATAGCCTTTGCCATCCTGGTAGCCGAGCAATAATGGCGGCAGACGGCCGAGCTCAGACGACAACCAGACGACAACCAGACGACAAACAAGCGACCAACATGCGCCCCACCATCAAGCCCGCCAATCCCAACTTTTCAAGTGGCCCCTGCGCGAAACGCCCGGGCTACGACGTCCGCCATTTGCCGATGGAAATGCTGGGTCGGTCGCACCGCTCCGCACTTGGTAAAGCCACGCTCGCGCGGGCCTGTTCTGAATCAGCTCGGCTGCTCGGCCTGCCTGCGGGTTACCGAATCGGGATCGTCCCGGCGTCCGATACAGGCGCGATCGAGATGGCCATGTGGTCATTGCTTGGACCGCGCGGCGTCGATGTGCTGGCCTGGGAATCGTTCAGTTCAACTTGGGTCAACGACATCGTTCAGCAACTCAAACTACCCGACGTACGGGTGATCTCGGCTGACTATGGCGACCTACCCGACCTGAACACTGTTAACTTTAACAACGATGTGGTCTTCGTCTGGAACGGAACGACCTCGGGTGTGAAGGTACCCAATGGTGACTGGATTCCCGATGACCGAGCAGGACTCACACTGTGCGACGCCACCTCTGCGGTGTTCGCCATGGAGATGCCCTGGGAAAAGCTGGATGTGGTGACCTACTCCTGGCAGAAGGTACTTGGCGGAGAGGGTGCGCACGGCATGCTGGTCATGAGTCCTCGGGCGATTGCGCGACTTGGCCACTACAGCCCGCCTTGGCCGATGCCTAAGATTTTCAGAATGACTCACAACGGGCAGGTCTCAGAGGGCTTGTTTCGGGGCGAGACGATCAACACGCCCTCCATGCTCTGCGTCGCCGACTACCTTGACGCACTGCGATGGGTTGACTCACTCGGTGGCGCGCAGGGAACCATCAGCCGCAGCGAAGCCAACCTACAAGTCATCGTTGATTTCGTGACGGTCAATCCATGGATTACTTTTCTTGCAAACGCCCCCAGCACGCGCTCAAACACCAGCGTCTGCCTGCGCGTCGATCGGTCTCCAGAGCAAGTGAAGGCAATGGTGCAACTGCTCGAAGATGAGAATGTCGCCTACGATATTGGTTCTTATAAGGAAGCGCCCGCTGGCTTGAGGATTTGGTGCGGAGCCACTGTCGAAGCGTCTGACCTCATCGCACTGATGCCATGGCTCAAATGGGCCTACGAGGAAGTAGAACACCAGTAAAAGCACAACGAAGCGAACGACACGCTTCGCGACGGAACAGTATTACCAAGGACTCGCATCATGATCGAAGAGCACATTGAGTTGCCGACCGCAGCAGGTGCCATGAACACCTTCGTGGCCTACCCCGACGAAGGAGGCACATTTCCCGTCGTTCTTTTTTATATGGATGCCCCTGGAAAACGCGAGGAACTGCATGACATGGCTAGGCGCCTGGCATCGGCCGGCTACTTTGTCGTTCTTCCAAACCTTTATTACCGTCATGCCCGCGAATATTTTCTCAAAGAACGAACCGAAGTGGCCATGGCGGAGATGTTCACGCTGATGCGCTCTTTGGATGCAGCCACTACCCGCTGCGACACCCAAGCGATGTTGCGGTTTGTCGACGAACACACCGACGCAGACTCTTCTCGCATTGGCGCCGTTGGCTACTGCATGGGTGGCCCATTCGTGGTTTGGGCGGCAGTGGATTTCCCCGACCGATTCCGCTCCATCGCATCCATCCATGGCGCCAATATGGCGACCGACGACCAAGATTCACCGCACCGCCTGGCACACAAACTCCCCTGCGAAAGCTATTTCGCCTGCGCCGAAATTGATCGCTGGGCGCCGCAGTCAGACATCGAAAACCTAAGCCTCGCGCTCGCCCAGGGCAGCGCCCCGCATCGAATTGAGTGGTTTCCCGGCGCTCACCATGGGTTTGTCTTCCCCAAACGCGAGGGAATGTACGACCAGCCGTCTGCAGAACGCCACTGGGTCCGGCTTCACCAGCTGTTTGACCGCACGTTGAGGGCGGCGGGTTGACCTGGCGGACACGGGCG
>RFVZ01000351.1 GCA_009922405.1 Betaproteobacteria bacterium | reverse complement strand
GCCTTGCCCCGCGCCAGGTCTCCGCTCTGCCCGAGTAATTGGGCCAGCGCCAAAAGTCCCACCGCCGCCGCTCTGGAAAAAGTGTGTGCGTTCGCTGCCACCATCATCATCTCCTCCTGCCGGTGGCCGACCCGAACGCCGCCGCACTTCGGAACGAGTATATGTTGGCCGAATTCAGCTTGTCAATCTCTTCGCGCCGCCCACCTTGACAAACCGACGACGTTCAACCTAACGTGGGTCTGTGATTTGTCGAATGGTGGTTCTCACGAGTGTAGCGGTCTGGGGTCTGGCGGCACAAACGCCCGCGCCGGCTTTGCCTGCGGGCAGGGGTCGCGCGCAGCTGCAGCGAGTCTGCGGCATGTGCCACGGTATCGAGGTCGTCACAAAAATGCGCGCCGGCAAACAACAGTGGAGCGAGATCGTGGACGACATGGTGAGCAAGGGGGCCACCGGAACGAGTGACGATTTTGAATTGGTGGTGCAGTACCTGGCTACCAACTTCGGGCCAGTAACCAGGGAGAAGGTGGAGATCAACAAGACATCTGCCGACCAGATTGTCGCTGCCCTCGGCATGTCTCAAGCGGAGGCGTCTCGCCCGCACAAAAAATCCCCGTCGGCCCGGGATACCAGGTTGGGATGGCCCAGCAGATCCGTGAATCAACCGGTTTGCCGACGATTGCAGTCGGTCTGATCACCGAACCCGAACAGGCGCAGGCGATCATCGAATCAGGCCAGGCCGATTTTGTCGCGCTCGCGCGCGGCATGCTCTACAACCCGCGTTGGCCGTGGCATGCAGCCGCCAAACTTGGGGCCCAGGTTCGGGCACCCAAGCAGTTCTGGCGATCACAGCCGCAGGGTCTCGGCAAGCTCTTCGGTGGTTTGCGTCTGGGTCAGCGCTAGTTCAGCGTCAACTCACTTGTAAATCGACTAGGGATTACCCTCAACCAAGGAGACATCATGGCTCACTCATCGTTCGAAGAATTTGAAGCAGAATCCAAGCAACACGGATTCGACGAGGTCCTCTCCCGAGAGTGGGAAGCCCACATCGAACTCCCGGAACATACCCACCCGTTTAGCGTGCGGGCACTCGTGGTTCAAGGGGAACTTTGGCTGACGGTGGGCGATTCAACCCAACATCTATGCGTTGGCGATCGTTTCGAATTGGGGCACAGCATGCCCCACTCTGAACGTTATGGCGAACACGGAGCGACCTACTGGGCCGCACGTCGTCACGCGGCCTGAAAGGGTCGGATGACTCCAGAGGCAGGTTGCACTCGAGGACAACACTGTCCTCAACGGGGACACTCCCCACGCACAGGCCCGGTATCGGATCCACCAGTTCCGCCTACAATAATAGTCGTCCAGTTGTTTGGTCGTCATTTATTACCGTATCACCTACGCTTTTACCCTTCCGGTGCGAAGGGCTTCGAATTCTTCAGGAGACACCCCATGAAATCGTTTTCTTTGCGTGCACTGGCGATCGCCAGAACTGCTTGGGTACCTGAACCTGAGCCCCAAGTTTGGCGGCGGCATGCCATGGCCACCGTGGGTTGTAGAGCATGCCGCGGGCGAGTGCGACAAAATCGGCCTGGCCTGATTCGATGATCGCCTGCGCCTGTTCGGGTTCGGTGATCAGACCGACTGCAATTGTCGGCAAACCGGTCGCCGCACGAATCTGTTGGGCCATTCCTACCTGGTACCCTGGGCCCACAGGGATTTTTTGCGCGGGCGAAACGCCGCCGCTCGAGACATGCAGGAACTCGCACCCACGATCACGCAACGCGATGCCGAGCGCGATACTTTGTTCGATGTCCCACCCGCCTTCGACCCAGTCGGTACCTGAGAAGCGCACGCCAACAGGGATCGTGTCCGACACCGCAGCGCGGGTTTCATCGAAAACTTCGAGGACGAAGCGCAGCCGATTTTCGAGCGATCCACCGTACGCATCCGTGCGTTGATTGGCAATTGGCGACAAGAATTGATGCAGTAAGTAGCCATGCGCGGCGTGTAATTCGATGGCCTGTAGCCCCAGTCGTTCAGCGCGTCGGGCAGCGCCCGCAAACGCGTGCTTGATCCGCTCCATGCCTTGCAGATCGAGTGACTGGGGGGCAAGTTCATGGGGCGCATGGGGCAGTGCGGAAGGCGCGCTTGCTATCCAGCCACCATGATCCGCGGGGATCTGTTGGCCACCATCCCAGGGGGCGTCGCTCGACGCTTTCCGACCAGCATGTCCAAGCTGAATCCCGATCGGCATCGCTGAATGTTTTCGAAGCGAGACCAAGAGGCGATGCAGTGCGGCTTCGGTGGCATCGTTCCAGAGCCCAAGATCACCCGGAGAAATCCGCCCGTCCGGCTCAACCGCGGTGGCCTCGAGGATGAGCATTCCAGCGCCCGATGCGGTCATCGCGCCAAGGTGCATGAGATGCCAATCGGTGGCTTCGCCATCGACCGCGCTGTACT
>RFVZ01000036.1 GCA_009922405.1 Betaproteobacteria bacterium | reverse complement strand
CGGCGCCATAGCCTCTCAGGTCGCGCGGATAAGGTCCGGTAGCGTCGTAGATGAAGGAAATCATGGGCCTTTCGCTTGATCACTCAGCTTCTATTTTTGCATCGCGGATCGCCTTGGCCCATTTTGCGGTTTCCACCCGTGAGCGCTGTGCAAGCGCCTCGGGCGTGGACGGCGCGGTTTCGAATCCAAGTGATGAAAACTTTTCGAGTAACTCTTTGTCAGCGGCCGCAGCATTGGCTACCCGATTCAGCTTCTGAATAATCTCGTTTGGCGTGCCGGCAGGCGCAAAGATCGCAAAATAGGCAATCAATTCATAGTCCTTAAGGTTGAGGGCCTCATTGACCGTTGGTAATTCCGGAATGACCTTGGAGCGCTGGGTCGAAGTGACCGCGAGGCCGCGCACCTTGCCGGCTCTGACTTGCGGCAGCATCACCGCAAAGTCTGCCGTGAAAAGTTGGACCTGCCCGCCAATCAGGTCAGTCATCGCAGCCGGCCCGCTCTTGTAGGGCACATAGTTCAGTTGTACGCCGGCCATGCTGAAGAGCATCTCACTCGATACCCGCTGTGACGCGCTGGCACTGGCAAAGTTGAGCTGATCGGGTTTGGCTTTTGCCAGTGCGATGAGCTCGGGCAAGGACTTGGCCGGGACGTCATTATTAACGCCCACAATGAGGGGGACCTGGCCGAGAAAGGCCACGGGGGCAAAGGCGGTGTCCTGGTCGTACGGAAGCTTTTTCATCAGGCTCTTAAGAGCCGCATTGGTGCTGTTGGTACCGATCATCAGGGTGTAGCCGTCGGGTGCTGCCTTCGCTGCAGCGTCGGCGCCTAACATCCCGTTGGCTCCCGGCTTGTTTTCTACGACGATCGGCTGGCCGAGTGATTCGGACATCTTTTGGGCAAATGCCCGACCGATTTGATCCGTGGCGCTACCCGCGGCAAACGGCACGATCGCTTTGATGGGTTTGTTTGGGTAAGCCTGTGGCGAAGGTGGGGGGGCGGTCTGGGCGTTACTCCCGGAGGGGCCCAGGCCGAACAGAAGTCCGACCGATAGCGCGAGAGTCAGGCAATTTTGCAGGACGCTGCGGACACGTCGGGCGCGGTGGGAATGGCTTGGGGTCATGCTGACTTGATGCATGTTGGCTTTCAACGAACAGCTGGTTGGTTCGGAATGGATTACCGCCGGCGATTGGATCGCCGACAAAGATTCAGTCTAACCGATGGTTCGCTGCCCTTGAACGACAGCGTCGGTGCTGCACCTCGGGTAAGCTAGGCTTAACAGTCTTCTGGAGACCTTTCGTGTCAAGCTTTCGGTGCCGATTCCTGGCTCTGGTCATTGCCTTGTGTGCGAGTCATTTCGTGCACGCCGCAAGCTCGGAGCGACTCATTGATCGGCAAACGCTCAAGGCGCTCAGCCACGCCGAACCCCAGCGGCGGATCAACGGGTTGCAGCGATTGTTGAAGCTCGGCACGACCAAAGATGCTGGCCTTGTGTATCCCTTGCTTGGCGATGCAGATCCGGCGGTACGGCAAGCAGCGTTGGCGACGACCTGGCAACTCTGGGGTAAATCGGGCGACGCCGCCATCGACAAGCTCTACCGCGAGGGCCTGGATCTTATGCAGGGCGGCGACATGCCAAAGGCGATTGAAGTGTTTGGCGCAATTACTGTCAAACGACCGCAGTTCGCTGAAGCCTGGAACAAGCGCGCGACCATTCATTATATGACCGGCGAATACGAACTCTCCATGCGCGATTGCGAGGAGGTACTCAAAAGGCTCCCTCAACATTTTGGCGCACTGGTGGGCTATGCGCAGATGCTGGCCGAGCGCGATCAGCCTGATCGCGCCCTCGAATTGATGGAACGGGCCAGTAAGGTCAATCCTTATTTGGCCAACGCTGACTTGATGATGGAGGCCTTACGCATCCAAATCGAGAAAAATCGAAAAAATTTGCTTTGATAAAGGTCGAACGATGAACCAGAGAAATATTCCTCCCTTCCGGGCAGACCATGTTGGGAGCTTCCTCAGGCCCGATTATCTGCATGAGGCGCGGGATCAGTTTTTTCGGGAGAAATCGATCTCCGCCGAACAACTGCGACTCGTGGAAGATCGGGCAATTACCGAGATCGTCAAGTTTCAGCACGACGTGGGTCTGCAAAGCGTGACCGATGGTGAATTTCGGCGAACCTATTTCCACATTGATTTTCTGGAACAACTTGGGGGCGTCAAGACCGATATCCCGGTGACGATCCAGCGCGCCGATGGGACCGAAGAACTCGCCCCGCCGGTTATCCGCGTGATCGATCAAGTTCGTCATGTGAAAGACATTCAACTCGCGGATTTCGAGTATCTGAACGCGCAGGTCGGCGCGTTGGGGGGCACTGATCTGACCGCAAAAGTCACGATCCCGTCGCCCACCATGTTGCACTTTCGGGGTGGGCGTGCGGGCATCAGTCGTGAGGCATACCCCGAGCTCGATCCTGAATTTTATGATGATGTGGCCCGGGCCTATGGCGCGGAATTGCAGAGTCTTTTTGATGCGGGTTGCCGTTACGTTCAGATGGACGACACGAATCTTGCGTATCTGTGCGACGACAAAATGCGCGAAGCTGCTCGTCAACGCGGCGACGATCCGAATGAACTTCCCCATCGGTATGCCCAGTTCATCAATAAGGTGGTTGCCCACAAACCGGCGGGCATGACCCTCGCGATGCATTTGTGTCGAGGGAATTTCAAAAGTACGCACGCGGCGGCTGGCAATTACGAACCCGTGGCCGAGGCGCTGCTTTCGGAAATGAACCTCGATGCGTTTTTCCTGGAATACGATGACGAACGTTCGGGTGACTTCAGGCCCTTGCGGTTTCTATCCAAAGGTAAAATCGTCGTGCTTGGCCTAGTGACGACAAAATTCGGAGAGATGGAATCGAAGGACAGCCTTAAACGTAGGATCGACGAGGCGGCCCGATTCGCGCCGTTAGAGCAGTTATGTCTCAGCCCGCAGTGCGGTTTTTCGAGCACAGTTCACGGGAACAATATCGCCGTTCAGGCGCAGCGGGATAAGCTGAGGTTGGTCGTAGAAACCGCCAGTGAGGTCTGGGCCTAAACGGTTCAGCGGTGGCGGCCTCGGTGCGCTAAAAATTCAAAATTGATTGATTCAGGAGATCGGAGATGAAGAAATTAACGGGCTTGTTGGTGAGTGCTGCGATGGCAGCTGTTTTGGCTACTCCCGCGTCGGCGCAGGAGGTGACTCTCAAATTCCACCATATCTGGAATCCGCAGGCGATGGCTTCGGTCAATGTCATCGTTCCCTGGTGTGAAAAGGTTGCGCGCGAATCGGGTAATCGGTTGAAGTGCCAGATTCTTCCGGCCATGAGCGGCGGTGGGACTCCGGCTCAGCTTGTCGACCGGGTCAAAGATGGCGTCGATGATTTGATCATTTCGCTTCCGGGCTATACCGCAGGGCGCTTTCCAAGCACCGAAGTCTTTGAATTGCCCTTCATGTGCAATTCGGCCGAGGCGGGTGCACGCGCCACCTGGGATTACATGAACAAGCATTCCGTCAAGGAATTTGCGGGTACAAAATTGCTTGCGACCTGGGTCCACGACGAAGGTTACGTTCATACCAATTCAAAGCAGGTCAAGGTGCTGGCAGATTTTAAGGGGCTGAAAATGCGCGCCCCGACTCGTCAGACCAATAAGCTGCTTGCGGCCCTTGGTGCTTCTCCAGTGGGTATGCCGCTACCAGCGATTCCAGATGCAGTCAGTAAGGGGACCATTGATGGTTTCCTGCTGCCCTGGGAGCCTTTGCCGTCGCTGAAACTGCAGGAAATGGTCAAATTTCATAGCGAAACAGATCCGTCCCGCCCGGCTTTGTACAGTGCCGTATTTATTTTCGCTATGAATCAGGCCAAGTACGATAGCCTGCCTGCGGACCTAAAAAAGGTAATCGACAACAACAGTGGCGCGGGTCTCACGCAGCAAATCGGGAAGATTTGGGACAACAGTCAGGGCCCAGCCCGAAAAATGGCTCAGGACCGGGGCAACACGTTTTACATGATCCCTGGTTCTGAACTGGATAACTGGGTCAAAGCTGCCGCGCCGCTCTATGACGATTGGGTAGCGGATATGGACAAGCGTGGTGAAAACGGCAAGGCTTTGCTTGCTGAAGCGCGCGAGCTTCTCGCGAAATACCGGAAGTGATTCAGGGGTTTCTAACCAGCGCTTCGCGCTGGTTCGCGCTGGTCGGATCTTTCATTGCGATGCTCGTGGCCGTGATGTCGGTTTACAGCATCATTGGGCGGGCGTTTCTCTCAAAGCCGTTATTTGGGGATGTTGAGCTCACTCAGCTGGGGATCGCTGCCAGCATTTCGCTGTGTTTGCCCTGGTGCCAGCTGCACCGGGGCAATATCCTGGTCGATTTTTTTACCCAATCCACCTCAGCCCGCACTCGGCAGATTCTGGATTCCGCCGGCGCTTTTTTGATGGCGGCAATGTGTGTGCTGCTGGCATGGCGGACCACGATGGGTGCCCTTGCAGTGAGCAGCGCTGCGGAGACCTCGATGATCTTGGGCCTGCCAATGTGGTGGGCTTATGTGTCACTGGCCCCTGGGCTCCTGCTCAGTGCGCTGGTAGCGCTTTGGCAAGCCGCCTTGTTGCTTGTCGGACACGATGAATTGATCGGATGAGCCCTACATCGGTCGGCTTGTCGATGTTCGGGGCGATGCTCGTCCTAATGGCGCTCAGGGTCCCGATTGCTGCCGCGATGTTTATCCCCGGAGCCGCGGGCTATTGGGTGATGACCAATGATCAGGCGCTGTTGAACCTGCTCAAGGGCAGTGCGGTTGCCCGCCTCACGGTCTATGACTTGAGCGTGATTCCGCTCTTTTTGTTGATGGGGCAGTTTGCAACTCAGGGGGGGCTGAGCCGCGCACTGTTTAAATCGGCGGCAGCATTTATGGGACATATCCGGGGCGGCTTGGCCATGGCGTCGATCTTTGCATCGGGTGCTTTTGGGGCAGTCTGTGGATCCTCGGTCGCGACCTCGGCCACCATCACGCAGGTTGCTTATCCCGAAATGAAGGCTCATGGCTACGCCGGTGGTTTAAGTACCGCAACCCTGGCGGTCGGTGGGACATTGGGGATTTTGATTCCGCCTTCGGTTCCCCTCGTTGTCTACGCAATTCTTACCGAGCAGAACATTGCCAAATTGTTCGCCGCCGCGATGGTGCCCGGAATTCTGGCGATGCTGGGATACGTCGTCGTGGTCGGCTTGATTTGCCGGTTTCGCCCTGAGCTTGCGATGCCTTCAAAGCCGATGCCATGGCCAGAACGGGTACAAGCTTTGATACAGATCTGGCCCGTGGTGATGATTTTTATTGTGGTGTTCGGGGGGATTTACCAGGGGATATTCTCACCGACCGAGGGGGCGGCGGTGGGGGCGGTGGCAACTCTGGTTGCCGGCCTGGCGCGCGGTGAACTCGATTGGTCCGGTATCCAGCGTAGTTTTCTGGGCTCCGCTGAAACCAGCGCCATGGTTTTCATGATTTTCCTCGGCGCCGATATGATGAACGCCAGTTTGGCGCTAACGCAGATGCCGGCCCAACTGGCCCAGTGGGTGGGTGATAGCAGCATTGGACCCTTGTGGATCGTTGCGTCCGTCCTGGCGTTCTACGTCCTGCTGGGTTGCGTGATGGACGAACTGTCCATGTTGCTCCTGACGATTCCGGTGATTTTCCCAACGATCATGAAGCTCGATCTCTGGGGATTGCCGCCTGAGATGAAGGCCATCTGGTTCGGAATTCTTGTGCTGATGACGGTCGGCATCGGCATGATTGCCCCTCCGGTTGGGCTCAATGTTTATGTGGTCAACAACATTGCCCGCGAAGTGCCAATGGGTGATACCTACCGCGGTGTGTTTCCTTTCTTAGCGTGGGACGTGATCCGGGTGATCCTCTTGTTGTTTTTTCCGGTGATCAGTCTGGGGCTGGTTCAGGCCCTGTTTTAATTCTTAATGATCTCCAGCCGGAGTCATCCGGGATAGCGTTGTACGCGCTGCTCAATAGCGCCAAAGATGCTCATTCCCTGAGGATCGCGCATTTCAATCCGTACCGTGTCGCCAAACTTCAGGAAGTCGGTTTGCGGTTTGCCGGTTTCAATCGTCTCGTACATTCGGACCTCGGCAATGCAGCAATAGCCGACCCCGCCATTGGCGACGGACGAACCGTGTAAGTTGCCCTGCTTGTTGGACACCGTGCCCGAACCGACGATGGAGCCTGCCTCTATTTCTCGTGTCCTACTCAGATGGGCCAGCAGTTGCGGAAAATTAAAAGTCATATCCTGACCAGCATCTGGGCATCCAAACAAACGGCCATTGAGCCGCACCATCATCGGCCGATGTACCCGCCCATCGCGCCAATCTGCACCTAATTCGTCTGGCGTGATCGCCACCGGACTGAAGGCACACGCTGGTTTGGATTGCAAAAAGCCAAAACCCTTCCCCAACTCTGCAGGGACGAGATTGCGCAGTGACACATCATTGACCAGCATCAGCAGCCGAATGGACGCGGCGGATTGGGCAGCAGTAGCGCCCATCTTCACATCGCCTGTGATTACCGCGACCTCAGCCTCCAGATCGATACCCCAATCTTCCGACAGGGCATAGATTGGGTCGTTCGGTGCCGCAAACGAATCTGAGCCGCCCTGGTACATCAAAGGATCGATCCAGAACTCAGGTGGCAATTCGGCACCTCTTGCACGACGCACCAGCTCCACATGATTGACGTACGCTGAACCGTCTGCCCACTGGTAAGCGCGGGGCAGGGGAGAGTGGCATTGCAACGGTTCGAACTGATCGGCCGTGGAAATGGAACCATCGTTCAGCGCTTCATAGATCTGCCGTAATTGCGGTTCACAACGGTCCCAGTCGTCGAGGGCCGCTTGCAGCGTGCTCGCAATAGCGGGTACCGCCAGGCAATGGGTCATGGCGCGATTAACGACAATCAGGGTGCCGTCACGTCCGCCCCTTTTTAGGGTCGCTAGCTTCATGAGTGGTCAACTGAGTGGTCAACTGAGTGGCTGCCGTCGTGCATCCACCGAGTGTGTTGCGGCGCCTTTTTGGTGACGGCCCATTCGTTGAGCATGTCCCACTTGGCATCGTCCAGCTTTTTGTTCATTTCGGGGGTGGCGGTATTGACCGCAAGTTCCAGGCGGTGACCGCTCGGGTCAAAGAAGTAGATCGACTTGAATATCGTGTGGTCGGTAGGGCCCAACACATGGATCCCATCGGCTTCAAGCTTGGCCTTTGTCTCCAGCATTTCTTCCACGCTCTGCACCTTCAGCGCAAGGTGCTGGGTCCACTCGGGCGTGTTCATGTCCCGACCCATAGGGGGCTTGGTGGGCAGTTCAAAGAAGGCCAGCACATTGCCGCCCCCTGCGTCCAGGAAGACATGCATATAGGGATCCGGCTCCTTGGTGGAGGGGACTTCGTTTTCGGCAATGGCCAGAATGAAGTTCATGTTCAGGTATTTTTGATACCACTCAACCGTCTGCTTGGCATCCTTGCAGCGATAGGCTACATGGTGGATTTGCTGGATTTTGATGGCTGACTCCTAAACGATCCCAAAAGATTCAGACAGCGTCACGAGCGATTTGCATCGCCTCGCGCAATACGCTCAGATCACCAATATGGTTGGACAGAAGCAGTACAAGTTTGGCATTGACCAAGGCACTCTGTTCATCTGTGAGATCCCGGTGGGTCTCGATCAATGCCTCGTAAAAATCGTCACCTGCCGTGAATGTCTGAAAGTACCGCTTGCCGGGTTCGAACAGGTTGGGTTGCAAGTTCAGTGGCATGGTCTTTCCGTCATTGCAAATTGCCGGTTGCGCGGGCCAGGGCAGACTTGAGTGCGCTTGCATCAAAGGCACGCCAGCGCGCTGCCACGTGCTGGTCAGGGCGGATGAGGTAGGTGGTACCGGGTTGCGCATCGAACCGTTCCGCGAAACGGTTCTTCCAATCCACAAAGACTCGTAGGCCGCCCGGAGCGATACCCGGATGGGGCGACACCAGTACCACTTCAATCGGAATCGGCGCATCAGCCAGTGCCCTCGATGCTTTAACCGTCGCAGCATCTAGTTGGCTCGGATCACTCACTGAAAGCAGCGCCATGAAGTGGTTGCCCACGCGCTCAAGTAGCCAGAAGTCGGCTTCAGTTTCAGTATCAGTTTCACGCATCGGTGCGTCGTCCATCGCCGCACCCGGCACCATGTTGCCCGCGAACTCAGAGGTGTCGGGTGTATTCAGGTGCGACTGCGTCAATACGGAGGGCACCGAGAGGCGACCGGAGTTCACGAGTGTCCGGGCAAACGCATGCTCACGTGCCAGCATCAACGCGGCGTTACGGAAGGTCAGCGATATCTTGCTCTTGGGCGTGATGAAGTCGGTAGACCGAGTGGAATTCAGGATGTTCTCTTCGGCCGCGATGACGCGCTCGTCCGAGAAGCTTTCGAGTAAGGAGCTGGGTGCCTTGCCCTCGATCACCAACTTGAGCTTCCAACACAGGTTGTCGGTGTCCTGAATGCCAGAGTTGGCCCCCCGCGCACCGAAGGGTGACATCTGATGGGCGGCGTCGCCTGCAAACAGCAAACGCCCATGATTAAAGCGGGCCATACGGCGGCACTGGAAGGTGTAGACGCTGACCCATTCCAGTTCAAACTCATGGTCGTCACCGAGCATGGCTTTGATTCGGGGAATGACATTCTCGGGCTTTTTTTCTTCTTCCGGATCAGCCTGCCAGCCGAGCTGAAAATCGATCCGGTAAACGTTGTCGGCTTCGCGGTGCAGCAAGACCGATTGGCCGCGATGAAAGGGCGGATCAAACCAGAACCATCGCTCCGTCGGGAAGTCCGCCTTCATCACGACGTCGGCGATCAGAAACCGGTCCATGAAAATGGTGCCTTCGGTTTCCAGACCCATCATCCGTCGAATGCTACTGCGTGCGCCGTCAGCCACCACCAACCATTCGGCTTCAAGGCTGTAGCTGCCCTCGGGTGTTTCCACTTGCAGCGTAGCGGCCTGCGCATCCTGGTTGACTGCGACGACCTTACTTTGGAATCGCAGGTCTATATTGGGTAATTCCTGGGCACGCCTAATTGCGAATTCTTCCAGGTAGTACTGCTGCAGATTGATCATGCCCGGGCGTTTGTGATCGTCCTGGGGGCGCAAGTTGAAGTTGTAGACCTCCTCGTCACGGAAAAAGGTGCGGCCGACATTCCAACTCACCCCTTTGTCCACGCAGGCATCACCCACGCCCAGTCGGTCCAGAATTTCAAGGGTGCGCTTGGCATAGCAAAGCCCACGTGAACCGACGGAGACGGTGTCGTCGTCGTCCAGCAAAACCACAGGCAACCCTGACTGGGCCAGATCAATCGCGGCCGCTAACCCGACTGGCCCGGCCCCAACCACCACCACAGGGTAGCGGTGCCCGGCGGCACCCAACTGCTCTGGGGCTTTGGCGTAGGGGTAACGGGGGTAGGTGTACGTACTCAGCATGGAGTGTCAGTGGGTGCCTTGGAGCGCGTGCCACATCTCCTGATCGCGCTCAGCCGTCCAGATGCGCGGGTGTTTGATGCCGCTGGCTTCATCCACGGCGCGGGTCACATTAAAAGGCAGACAGTGCTCATAAATGAATACCTGCCCGAATTTCGGATCCATCGCCTTGCGGCAATGCGCCATGGCTTGGTTCAAGTTCATGTTCTGGGCCACGGCTTCTTTGGCCGACGACAGCAAGGTGGACACAAAGTCGCGGGTGTAGGCCAGACCTGACTGCACACGCTCGGAGCCGATCAAGGCGGGGCCACGACCGGGCACCATTTTTTCGGGCTTCAATGCCGCGAGCGCGTCCAAAGTAGCGGGCCATTCGGTCAGCTGCGCATCGCCGGTATAGCAGGCCGCATCGGCTTCCACCAGATCACCCGAGAACAGCACTTTCTCAGAAGGTATCCAGACAATGGTGTCGCCCTTGGTGTGGCCGGCACCCACGTGCATGATTTTGACTTCAAGCTTTCCCATCCACAGCGTCATTTCGCGTTCAAAAACGAGCGTAGGCCAGGTCAGGCCCGGAATCGAATCGAACGCGTCAAACAAGCGGGGAAAGCGTTCGTACTCCGACTGCATGTCCTGTGCGCCACGCTCCACGATCATCTCGTAGGTGCCCCTGCTGGCAATGATTTCCTGCATGCCGGCGGCCTTGTAGCCGGAGGCGCCAAGTACGCGGACGGCGTGGTAGTGCGACAGCACGACGTATTTGATGGGCTTGTCTGACACTTTGCGGATTTCTGCAATCAAGTTTTGCGCCATGACCGGTGTGGCCAACGCATCGCAGATCAGCACCGCCTCGTCGCCGATGATGACGCCGGTGTTCGGGTCGCCTTCTGCCGTGTAGGCCCAGCAGTGATTGGAGAGTTGCTCGAAGGTGGTTTTTTTTACATCGAGATCCGCTTGGGAAGCAAATTTTTTGGTCATACGATTCCTAGGGTTAAATCTCCAGAGCCACCGTGGGAAGCCAATATTGAGATTGTCGGACTTGACTGAGTGTAGCGTCTTGGCTGGGTCGTTTGGATCCTTGTTATTGTTCTGATCTCAACGGCTTCAGGCCATCCCACAGGGCTCATCGACCATGCGATTGCAGTGACCGAACCTCGATACGCCTGGGTCATCGTCGGGGCCGCCTTCTTTAGTCTGGCGATCATTTTCGGCGTTTCGTACTCGTTCGCCGCTTTCTTTGAATCGTTTGCCGCTGAATTTGCAGCTGAGCGTGCCGATATCTCCTGGATTTTTGGAATCTGTGGTCTGACCTATTTTGTTTTAGGCGCCGCAGCAGGGATTTTGACGGATCGCTTTGGACCCCGAATCGTCTGTGGTTCTGGAATGGCTTTGATCGCGGCTGGTCTGTGGTGGACCAGTCTGGCTGAGGCCCTGCCGAGTGTATACCTGAGCTATGGATTGATGGTCGGGCTCGGTATTGCATTGGTTTACACACCGGCGATTTCGAGTGTTCAACCCTGGTTCAGCGTGCGACGTGGGCTCGCTGCCGGCATTGCAAGTTCCGGAGTTGGGGCTGGAACCTTGGTGGTTCCGATGTTGATCGCGGCACTGTTGGCCGATCAACCTTGGCGATACACCATGCGCGAACTGGCGGCTGGCGTTTTGTTGGCGGGGCTCTTCACAACCTTTTGGCTGAAGCGGCCGCCGGCTCTGGGGCAGTCAGGCAATCAAATCCGACCCGGGGTCAATCTTCGCGAAGCCCTGACCAGTCAACCGTTTTGGTGGCTTTACCTCGGGACTGTGCTCGCTGCCCCGATCATGTTCATTCCGTTTTCGCATCTGTCCCCGGCAGCTCGGGACCTTGGCATCGATCCGACCCAATCAGTCGGATTGGTTGGCATGATCGGTATCGGCAGCCTGATCGGTCGGTTTGGTGTGGGTTCGCTTGCCGATCGCATCGGGCGTATTCCAGCGCTTTGTTGGATGCAGTTATCGATGGGTTGCGCCTTTGTTGCCTGGGCGTTGGGTGCGTCCTACCCGGGCCTGGTCTTTTTTGCGCTGTGGTTTGGATTGAGCTACGGAGGCATTGTCGCGCTACTACCGGCGATCTGCATGGATCTGTTCGGGGCGAGATCGATCTCGGGCATCCTCGGTACGCTCTACACTGGGGCTGCGCTCGGCAATCTCCTCGGCCCCGTGTTGGCTGGCGCAGTATTCGACCTAACCCATAGCTACCAGCCCGTAATCTGGAGCTGTCTGGGTTTGTCGACGATCGCAACCCTGACATCGCTGAGACTCAAGCGTTTTGACCGCAATCCATATTGATTGGATGCTAATTCCCGAGCATCTTTTGCGCGGCTGCGGTGTAGATGGGTATCCCAAAAAGAATGTTCAAGGGGAATGTCACGCCCAGGCTCAGCCCAAAATAGAGCGACGGGTTCGCCTCGGGTAGCGCGATCCGGAGTACCGCGGGGACAGCGATGTACGAAGCGCTCGCTGCGAGTGTCATGAGCAGTGCGGCATCGCCGGCGGGCAGTTGCAAAAGAAGCGCCAATCCCAAGGCCAATGCGGCGTGAATGGCTGGCGCCAGCACGGCATAGACGACGAGAAGCGGGGGCTTGGTGCTCGCCTGACTGAAGCTTCGCGCGGCCATCAGGCCCATATCGAGCAAGAAGAACGAGAGCATTCCTTTGAACAAGCCGACCGCAAAGGGTTGCATCGAGCGCTCGCCGGCTTCACCGCTAATGAGGCCAACGATCATTGCGCCGAGCAATAAGAGCTGAGCGCCATCGGTGAATGACTCATGCAAGACCTTTCGGACCGAGACCGTCTGCGCCTCGGTCGGTGTGTCGGTCGATTTGCGCGGCGGTTTACTGGACGGTGTACCGGACGGTTTGTCCGTCTGTGCGTGACTTCGAATGCGATTGGCTAGGAGGACTGCAAAAATGATGGCTGGCGATTCCATCAGCGCCATAGCGGCTGCCATGTGGCCACCATACGGTATCGATTGGTTATCAAGATATTGCGTTGCTGTCAGGAATGTCACCGCGCTCACTGAGCCATAGGTCGCAGCAATCGCGGCTGCATCGAATCCCGACACGAGCTTACGTAGAAGCAGGTACCCGGCGATCGGAATCGAGATTGCCAGGAAGACGGCAGCGCCAAGGCTTGCGGCAACTGCTGCGTTTAGGCCGGAATGGGATAACGCAAACCCGCCTTTTAAGCCCAGCGCCATCAACAGGTAAAGCGACAAGAAACGAGAGATGGCCGGCGGAATCTCGAGGTTCGATCGGATCGTTCCAGCAATTACGCCGAAGACAAAAAAGAGAATCGCCGGATCTAGCAGGTTTTGCAAAGGATCTGCCCAGGTTCTGATCGGGTTTCGGGGAAGCTCGGTGGCATCGGGGTGCAGACTATCGTGATCGTTGTATCAAGTAAAATAGATTATTTCATCAATGAGCATTGATAAAACTAGATGAATATCACCTTTCGACAGTTACGCCTTTTTCTGGCTCTGGCCGAAACCGGTAGCGTCAGTGCGGCCGCTCGCCGGACGCACGTGACCCAACCCACCGCATCGATGCAACTGCGCGAGGTGACCGACTCCATCGGGTTGACGTTGTACGAGGTGGTATCCAGGCGCGTCGTGCTGACTGAGGCGGGGGAGGAACTGGCGCGCACCGCTCGCGCGATCGCTGACCAATGGGAGGGGTTTGGGCAACGCGTGGCGGCAATCAAAGGATTGACACGTGGCCGATTGCGAGTCGCGGTGGTCAGCACCGCTAAGTACTTTGTACCTCGATTATTGGGGACCTTTTGTGCGGTCTACCCGGAGATTGAGATCGCGCTGGTGGTTCTGAATCGGGACGGCGTGATCGGTCGATTGCGCGAAAACCAGGACGATCTCTACATCATGTCGAAGCCACCCGAAACATTCGATCTGGCCAACGACGAGCTCATGCCCAATCCACTCGTTTTGATCTCGAGCACGACACACCGACTGGCGGGGCGCGATGAGATCTCACTGGCAGAACTGCAACAAGAACGTTTTATCTTGCGTGAGCCCGGGTCCGGTACCCGCTTGGCGGTTGATGCCCACTTTGCTGCGCAGCGGTTCAGGCCAATTGTGCGACTTGAGCTTGGAAATAACGAGGCCATTCGCGAAGCAGTCGCAGGGGGCCTCGGACTCGCAGTCCTTTCAGGGCATGCGCTTGAGGGCCGGGCAGCCAATACCGGAGTGAAGATCCTTCCCGTTGTTGGGTTCCCTATCCCATCGAAATGGCATCTCGTCTACCTCCGAAGCCGCGAACTGTCGCCGATTGCCGCGGTCTTTCGTGAGCATCTACTCAGTGAGATACAGCACAATCTGGTGGTCGGTTAACTCAATCCGACGAATGTCACTCAAACCCGGGACGCTTCAAACATCGTTGAAACTAGACCCCCGGCGGGGCCTCCAATCACTTCTGGGCCTTGCCATTAAACGTTCCTCCGCCTTCGCCGTTGAACGATGGAGTGCTCTCCGTTTTCCATCCGTTAAGAGCGGGCAGCGCGTTGTTCGCCTTTGGTTCCTTTTCGAGAGTGTGAGGTTCGTATGAGTTCAAAAATCCAGCAGATGGCGGCCGCGGAAATGGCGCCTGCCGCGCGCGGGCTCGCTGAGTGGAAGAAGATGCAAGACCATCAAACCGCGCTGAAGGGAGTTGAGACGGCTGTCAAGGACGGCGACATTGGCAAGGCTCAGCAGGCTGCCGCAAAGCTCTCGTCGTCTTACCCCGAACCGCTGGGGCCCGTGGGTAAGATGCTGCAAGCAGTCCAAAAAGTTGACCTTCAGGCAGCGCAACTTGCGGTCAGAGAAGTCGAGATCGCCCGCACGTCGCGGACATCGAAAGCGAGTAATCCCACGGCAGTGGGCTACGGCAATGCGACCCCGAATGACACAGCGGCTGGGTCATTGTTAGACGTGAAGGCCTAGGGTCTAGAACCCCTGAAGCGCTGAGATCGGGGATCGGCGAATCCCCAGTCTCAGCGCCGACCTTACTAGGTCTTACTTGATCAATTGATCCAGGCACAGGTTGGTACGGCAACCGCCTTGGTCGCGGTTTACCGGAGTTTGGGGGGAGGGTGGTCCGTAGCCGAGCGCCTGGGCGGCTTTGGGCCCAACTCAGTGCGTTGATCGGGGGCAGTGCTAACCTTTCGGAATACCCTATGCCCATGCTGAACTTACCAACACCCCAACTGAACTTTTTCGCCGACCTGTCGGTGCTCGTGGACAAGCCTCATGAAGTCGGTCAAACGCACCACGGTGTGCGACGCATGATTCCAATCTTGGGAGGGCAATTGCATGGCAATGGCTGGACGGGTCGCGTGCTTGCCGGGGGTGCTGATTTCCAGCTCATCGTCAACGAGCGGATGGCTGAGCTCGACGCTCGCTACACGATCGAGACCGACGGTGGAGACCTGATTTTTGTGCAAAATAGGGCGATCCGTACGGCTGAGCCCGATGTGATGGCCAAGCTGATACGCGGTGAGCCAGTGCCCCCCGAGTCGGTTTACTTT
>RFVZ01000350.1 GCA_009922405.1 Betaproteobacteria bacterium | reverse complement strand
TTTGGCTATTACTCAGAGCTGAATCCACTTCGGTCGAAGCTCGCCTTACTCAATCGTCGACTGCATTGCCCCGATTTTGAGACGGGTTGTGAGCTGGGTTTCGGTCAGGGGATCAGCGTCAACATCCATGCAGCGGCGAGCTCAGCCGCTTGGGTCGGCACCGATTTCAATCCTGCACACGCAGCATTCGCTCAAGAATTATCAGTCGCCGCCAACTTGGGGGCACGACTGTTCGACGATTCATTTGAACAGTTCGCGGCCCGTCATGACCTCCCGGATTTCGACTACATCGGACTGCACGGCGTATGGAGCTGGATTTCCGATGAAAATCGTGCCGCGCTGGTAGATTTCTTCCGACGCAAGCTTCGGGTCGGCGGCGTTCTTTACATCAGCTATAACACCTTGCCGGGTTGGAGCGGCTTTATGCCGATGCGCAACCTGCTGACTGAGCATGCCCAAACACTCGGCGCGACGGGCCAGGGAATCGTCGCCAATATCGATCAATCCCTCGATTTCGCTGAAAAGCTGTTAGCCGTCAAACCAAAGTTTATTGCGAGCAATCCCCAAATCACGGAGCAAATGACTCGCTTTAAGGGGATGAGCCGAAACTACCTTGCGCACGAGTTTTTCAGTCGCGACTGGCATCCGATGCATTTCGCAACGATGGCCAATTGGTTGAGTGGCGCGAAACTGAGCTTCGCCTGCTCAGCGCACCTGGCTGACCACACGGACGGTATCAATCTCACAGCCGAACAATCGACCTTCCTGAAGACCATCCCCGACCCATTATTTCGCGAAAGCGTCCGGGATTACATCGTCAATCAACAGTTCCGGCGGGATTACTGGGTGAAGGGTCCGCGCACCGTCTCGGGAATTGAGCAAGCGGAGATGCTTCGCAAACAGCGTTTGATTCTGACCCGGCACCGCTCGGAAGCATCGACCAAAGTCACAGGGGCCGTTGGCGAAGCGAGTTTGCGCGAGGATATTTATAAGCCAATTCTTGATCTGATGGCGGATAACAAGCCCAGGACTATTGGCGAGATTGAACTCGCCTTGCCAAGCGGTTTGATGAGCTTCCCGATTTTGCAGGAAGCGGTCATTTTGTTGACGGGCTCGGGAGATTTCGCACCGGTGCAGGACGACGCAGCCATTGCGGACGCGCAGTCAAAGACTCGAAGTCTGAATGCCAACATTCTTGAACGCGCCCCTGCCAGCGCTGCCCATACCGAATATCTCGCGAGCCCCGTGACCGGCGGCGGGATACCAGCCAACCGAATCGTTCAACTGTTCTTGCTGGCCCGCGCGCAGGGTAAAAAGACCCCCAAGGAATGGTCGCAATTCACCTGGCAAATCATCCAGGGGCAGGGACAGCGACTGCTCAAGGATGGCGTCGCGCTGCAGACCCCCGAGGACAACCTCGCGGAGCTAGAGCGGCAAGCATCCGATTTTGAGCGACTTCGGCTTCCGGTATTAGTCGCACTTCAGGTCGCCTGAAGATTACTGCCCTTCCAACCAGGCCTGGAACATCAGAACCGTCCACAAACGCGGCGTCCAATAGTGCCTCGGCCCACTCCCGCAAGGGTCCCCGAAGCCATTGGCCAACTGGAATTCCGAACCCAGCCTTGGGGCGTTCAATAAGGGGGCGTGGAACGTACTGATAAAGGACCTGCCGAAGCAGCCACTTGGTTTCACCGCCCCTTATTTTCATGTCTAACGGAAGGCGCCAAGCTAATTCAGCCATTCGGTGGTCAAGAAATGGAACCCGCGTTTCAAGACTCACGGACATGGCCGCCCGGTCTACCTTGCACAGAATATCGTCCGGCAAATAGGTCAGCGCGTCCCGAAACATCATTCGCTCGGCCACGTCCTTAAGCCCTGAGGGCGGCTCGGACCTCCGAACGGTCATTTCATCAAGGGATTCATTCTTTGACAGGCCCTTAACCATCGAATCGCCACCCGGCCATTCGGTAACAAGACTCCAGTAAACGTCGTCTAAATTTTTCGCACTGAGCAATCGGCTCGCGAGTTTATGAGCTCGATCTCCCAGACGGTCTTTTCCGACGAACCTCCCAACCGAATCCCAGGCTGACACCGAAATCCCCTGTACCGCAGCACCTAACCACTGTCGTTGCTCCGGAGGTATCCAGCCCACTTTGTTCCAAATGCGCGAACCCCACGAGTAACGGTTATATCCCCCGAATAACTCATCGCCCGCATCCCCACTCAGTGCCACCGTCACGTTTTGTCGGGCGGCCTTGCAGACGAGGTGGGTGGGAATCTGGGATGAGTCAGCGAACGGCTCGTCATACATCTGCGGCAACTGCGGGATCACGTCCAGGGTCTCGCGCGCCGTCACCAGCAGCGCATGGTGGTCGGTCCCTAAGTGCTCCGCCACCGCTGCAGCGTAGGGTGATTCATCGAACCCGGCCTCCTCGAAACCCACCGTAAAGGTCTGGATCGGA
>RFVZ01000349.1 GCA_009922405.1 Betaproteobacteria bacterium | reverse complement strand
AACCGCACCGCCAGCGCCCCCTCAAGCGCCAGCCGGGGCTTCGAATCCGAGCGCCACCCAAGCCCCGATCGCACCCTCAGTCCCCGCAGTGTTGCGTGCGGCGAAGTCGCAGTTACCGCCCCTGCCCAGCGATGATGCGGTCGTCAATGCGCGTAACGCCTTCGTTGCCAATGACATCAACCGGCTCAATGCCGCTGCCGCTGCTGTCGAATCCACCCATCCGCTGCGCGTTCACGTCGATGCCTGGCGGCTGCGTTTGCAGCTTAATGATTCCCGCAGTGATTCCCGCAGTGACCTCCGCAACGACGCCCGCTTTGATGCCGATGCCAGCGTGCGGGTTTTTCTGGATCGGTTCGCCGGGACGCTGGCGGCGGACGGGCTGCGCAGGGACTGGGTGCTTTCGCTTGCGCGGCGAGGTCTCTGGCCCGAGTTTGAACAGCAGTTGCAGCGTTTACCTGCACGAGGGTCTGATGACCCTCAGCCCGGTTGTGCGGACGCAAGGCACCGCGCCATCACTGGGGACCCGATCGCCTTGGCTGCCGCGCGTGAAGCGCTGCCACTGGGGCTTGAACTGGGCGAAGCCTGTTTGGCCCTTCTCGAACAACTCGCGGGGCAGGGCGTACTTTCCCAGGCCGATATCTGGCGCCGACTCCTCGCAGCCGTCGATGGCGGCGCATTGAATGCTGTGCGCAAATTCGCGGCCCTATTGCCTCATTTTGATGAGGGGCGCGCGCTAAGCGCCGCGCTCGATCAACCCCAAGCCGAAGTGTTGGTCGCGCCCAATGCGAATTTTCGGGAATTGGTCGTGATTGCGTTGGCGCGGCAGGCTCGCAACGAGCCGCTGCAGGCCGCTGAGCGGTTGATGCGCTACGGGCCTCGATTGGGCGATGAGGATCGGGCGTGGGTCTGGGCTCAGGTCGCTGCAGCGGGCGCGCGCAGGCTCCACCCGGACGCAGCCCAATGGGCTCAGCGCGGCGCGATTGTCGCGGGAGCTGGCGTTCCCCTTGGGACGGTGTCGGATGAAACCCTGGGCTGGCTGGTGCGCGCGGGCTTGCGCAATCGGGACTGGAAGCTGGTGCGTGGGGCGATCGAGCGAATGACGGAGGCGGGTCGGGCCGATCCTGCCTGGCGTTACTGGTGGGCCAAGTCGGTCCTTGCTGAGGGTCGTACTGAAGAGGCGAATCAGCAGATGCGGGCGATCGCCGGGCCCTGGAATTTTTACGGCCTCCTGGCAGCCGAGGAACTCGGCATGGTGCAGACGCTGCCTCTGCGCCCACCGCCCTCGACCGAGGAAGAGATCACGGAGGTTCTGAGTCAGAACGGCGTCATTCGGGCCCTCAAGTTCTCCGACCTGGCGCTGCGGACCGAGTCTGTTAAGGAAATGGCATTCACCATCCGAACTCTGACCGATCGCCAGATTTTGGCGCTCTCGGAAGGGCTGCGCCGGCGCGGGATGCATGATCGGTCGATCGCGGTCGCTGAACGGACAGTCACGACGCACGACGCGGGTTTGAGGTTTCCAACGCCCTACCGCGATCTCCTTAGCGAGGCGGCTCGTTCGCAGTCGCTCGAGCCCGCATTTGTGTATGGGTTGGTTCGTCAGGAGTCGCGGTTCTTAGCCGAGGCCCGTTCGGTGGTGGGGGCGGCAGGTCTCATGCAGTTGATGCCAGCGACCGCGAAGTGGGTGGCGCGTAAGGTCGGTGCCAATGGGTTCACGCCAGGGCGGATTCATGAGCCCGATCTGAACTTGCGTTTTGGCTCGTTTTATCTTCGCCGGGTGCTCGATGAGTTGGATGGCTCGCCAATGTTGGCCGCTGCCGCCTATAACGCCGGACCAGGCCGGCCCAAGGCCTGGCGCGCGTCGCTGCCGGTGAGCGTCGAAGGAGCGGCCTTTGCCGAGACGATCCCGTTCACCGAGACCCGTGATTACGTCAAGAAGGTGTTGGCCAATTCGGTCACTTATTCGGCCCTGCTCGAGGGTGGATCGAACCCGCAACGCTTGCCTTCGCTCAAAACCCGCCTCGGTCAGGTCGCTCCGAGGGCTGCAGTCCCCGGCGAGGCACCGTAGAATCCTGAAATCTCAAATTTCAGGATGAAAACGCCATGCGCCACGAACGAATTGTTGTGCTTGGTGGAACGGGGTTCATCGGTCGTCATCTCGTGGCCCGCCTTGTGTCGCAAGGCTGTCACGTCGTTGTGCCCACGCGGCGCAGTCAGCACGGTCGGGATCTGAAATTCCTGCCAACGGTTGAAATCGTCGAGACGGATCTTCATGACAGCGCCGCGCTGACGCGACTCCTTGCGGGCAGCGATGCCGTCGTCAATTTGATCGGTGTGCTCCATGACAAACCCGGTGACCCGTATGGCGAACAATTCGGGCGTGCCCATGTCGCGCTGCCCCGGCGCCTGGTCGAGGCGTGCGGACGCGTCAATATCCGCCGAATCATCCACGTCAGTGCGCTTGGGGT
>RFVZ01000348.1 GCA_009922405.1 Betaproteobacteria bacterium | reverse complement strand
TCATCGGGCAGGATGACGGGTAGCTGGTCGTCAGGAACCGGTACCGCCCCACAGGTATCGCAGTGGATGATCGGGATGGGCGTGCCCCAGTAACGCTGGCGCACCCAATGCCCGCGTTGCAACGCGCCAGCGCGACGCGAAACAGACACGATGGACACGTTTGTCGATTCGTCTTGGTACTTCATGCGCTACTGCTCGCCCGACGCAAGCGCTGCCATGGTCGATGCCCGCAATGATTACTGGATGCCGATGGACCAGTACATCGGCGGGATCGAGCATGCAGTCTTGCACTTGCTTTACGCCCGGTTCTGGACCCGGGTGATGCGCGATGTCGGTTTAGTCGGGTTCGACGAGCCCTTCAGCAACCTGCTCACCCAGGGCATGGTCCTAAACGACACGTTCTATCGGGAAGATAACTCGGGCCGTCGCACGTGGTTCCACCCCGACGACGTCGATGTGGCTCACGACGACAAGGGCCGCCCGATGGGTGCCGTTCTGAAATCTGACCACGAACCCGTGAGCCTGGGCGGGATCGAAAAGATGTCGAAGTCAAAGAACAACGGTATCGACCCCAAGGCGCAGATCGAACAATACGGCGCAGACACCGCGCGGCTCTTTACGATGTTTGCAAGCCCACCCGAGCAGACGCTCGAGTGGTCGGGCTCCGGGGTTGACGGGGCCCAACGATTCCTGCGTCGTTTATGGAACTTTGCTTATCTTCATCATCAACCGATCGCGGCCCGATTAAACAATCGCGCCGGCGACGGCCTGGGGGCGTGTGCGCTCAAAAAGGCCGAGGCTGAGCACCTCACCGAAGCGTTGCGCGACCTACGCCGCGAGATTCATATCAACCTGCGGCAAGCGGATTTCGACTTCACCCGTCGTCAGTTCAATACGGTCGTATCAGCAGCCATGAAAATGCTGAACACGCTGGAATCGCTGGGTCAGAGCAAGGCCCCTTCCACTGATACGCCAAGCCTCGCGGTTGCCACGGAAGGCCTGGGTATTTTGTTGCGTCTGCTGGCGCCCGTGGTCCCGCATATCACCCACGCGCTGTGGGTCGAGTGTGGCTATGCACGAGTCGGCGGCGAGCTGATCCAGGCAGCCTGGCCTCAAGTGGAAGAAGACGCGCTGTTGCGCAGTCAGATCACGCTGGTCCTGCAGATCAACGGGAAAGTCCGCGGCTCGATTTCGGTCCCTGCCGACGCGGACGGACCGACGATTGAAGCGAACGCACTGGCTTCAGAAGCATTTCAACGCGCCGCCTCCGGTCAAACGCCGAAAAAGATTATTCACGTCGCCGGGAGGCTGGTGAATGTCGTGGTTTGAGGGAGTCCGCGCGATGCGCCCCGATTGCAAGCCGCCACAACTGTTGCGCCGTCGTTTCGTGCAACACGGGGGACTGTTGGGGGCAGTGGTATCCAGCACGCTATTTGTGCTCCCTGGTTGCGGATTTCAGTTGCGCGGCGGGTCCGCTTCCCGCCTGCCCTTCGGCAAGTTGTACACCACCTTCAGCGCGAATTCACCCATCGGGATCGAGTTCAAGCGTTCCCTGCGAAGCATTGGGGGCACCGAGGTTGTCGAGACGCCAACCAGCGCGCAAGCCTGGCTCGAAGTCCTCGGTGAGGTTCGTGACCGGCAGGTGCTGGGTTTCTCACGAACGGGTAGTGCGCGCGAGTATCAGTTGCGCCTGCAATTGCACTGGCGACTTCATGACGGCCGAGGCCGCGAGATGATTGCGCCCACCCGGATCTCGCTGTCCCGGGACGTCACAGCTGCGGACGCCCAGCAATTGGTCGCCAAACAGGAAGAAGACGCCTTTCTTTATCAGGATATGACCACCGATCTGGTCCAGCAGCTACTGCGTCAATTGGCCAGCGTTCGCCCGGCGGACGGATGATGGCGATCGTGCGAGCCACCTGACGATGCCCTCCATTCGGCTTGAAACCCTGATGGCTCGCTTGGGCGAACCAAACGCCGGCCGGCAGGGCTCGTTAGACCCCACCTTGATCTGGCTTCATGGGGACGAAGCGCTTCTACAACTTGAAGCCGCAGATGCGCTGCGAGCCCAAGCCCGTTCTCAGGGATTTGATGAACGTGAGGTCATTACGGTTGACCGCAGCCTGAAGGCGAATCGCTTGACCGCGACCGCGGGCGCCCGATCACTGTTTGCCGAAAAGCGCCTACTCGAAATCCGGTTCGGACAAACCCGTCCGGGGCGCGAATTGGGCGAGGCGATCGCAGCGAATGCGGAATCAATCATCGCCTCAGGCGAAGGCTCTCCGCGTCTGATCGTCAGTAGCCCACGACTTGATCGATCGACTCAGGAAACCGCCTGGTGGCAGCGCGTGGAGCGGGTTAGTTTAACGGTCGCGATCTACCCGGTTGAACGCGCCCAGCTGCCGGCCTGGATCGGCGGCCGTCTGGCCCGCCAAGGCCAACGCGCCGATGAGGCATTGCTCGCGACGATCGCGGA
>RFVZ01000347.1 GCA_009922405.1 Betaproteobacteria bacterium | reverse complement strand
GGCTGGCATTGCGCGGGAGCTTTTGTAAAGCCAAACGCGCATCCATCCGCACCTCGTCCGAGAGCTTCTGGTTGTCGATCGTGGCCTTGAGCGCGGCGCGCTTTGCCTCAAACTTCTTTACCAGCGCCTCGCGCTTTTTCTCGCGCTCAATCAGCGATGTCTTTGCCATAAGTAGGTTCGCCTGGTGGTTCCGTTGCAGTCAGTTGACTTCAGTTGCGGAAGGGGAAACGGAAAGACGTCAGCAATGCCTTCGCTTCTTCGTCGTTGCGTGCCGTCGTCGTAATGCTGATGTTCATTCCACGCACGCGGTCGACCTTGTCGTACTCGATCTCGGGGAAGATGATCTGCTCTTTAACACCGAGGTTGTAGTTACCGCGGCCATCGAAAGACTTGCCGGAAATCCCCCGGAAGTCGCGCACGCGCGGCAGAGCAATCGTGACCAGACGGTCCAGAAACTCCCACATCCGCTCGCCACGCAGCGTAACCATGCAGCCGATCGGATAACCCTCGCGGATCTTAAACGCAGCAATTGCTTTGCGAGCCTTGGTCTGGACTGGCTTCTGACCAGCAATTCGGGTCAAATCAGCGACCGCAGCTTCGATCAGTTTTTTGTCGGAAATCGCCTCGCCCACCCCCATGTTGAGGGTGATCTTGGTGAAGCGTGGCACCTGCATGATGGAGGTAAAACCAAACTTTTCCATCAGCTCTGGTACCACTCGCTCGCGGTACTGTTGTTGAAAACGCGCCATGTTGCAGTCCTGCCTGTGCTAGCTCGTGCTAATTCTGAGTCTTGGTTAGGTCCGCGCCAATCAGGCCCGAACCTGCTCGCCGTTTGACTTGAAGACCCGCACCTTGGTGCCGTCTTCAAGCAACCGGAACCCTACGCGATCGCCTTTGCCGGTCGCCGGGTTCAGCAACATCAGGTTCGACTGGTCAATCGGCATCGATTTTTCGATCACACCGCCCGTGACCCCTTTCATGGGGTTGGGTTTTTGATGCTTTTTGACGAGGTTGACACCCTCGACCAGCAGATGCGTTTCGTTGACACGACTGTTCACCGTGCCCCGCTTGCCCTTATCACGGCCAGCGATGATGACGACTTCGTCACCTTTCTTGATCTTGTCCATACGTCCGCCCCCTGGATCGGCACTGTTTGGCTTAAAGCACTTCGGGCGCGAGCGACACGATCTTCATGAACCGCTCTGTCCGCAGTTCGCGCGTGACCGGCCCAAAGATGCGTGTGCCGATCGGCTCGAGCTTTGCGTTAAGAAGGACGGCGGCATTGCCGTCAAACTTCACGAGCGAGCCGTCAGCGCGACGCACGCCCTTGGCGGTGCGAACGACGACCGCGTTGTAGATTTCGCCCTTCTTGACGCGTCCCCGCGGTTGAGCATCTTTGACGCTCACCTTGATGACATCACCAATACCGGCGTAGCGACGCTTGGAGCCGCCCAATACCTTGATACACATGACGGACCGAGCGCCGGTGTTATCGGCGACGTCAAGCGTCGACTGCATTTGAATCATGAAATTTCTCCCAACTTGATCCGAAGGCTCTGATGCGACGCACCCGAGGAAAACGGTCAGTCTTGGTCCCGTAGAGCGGGGATTCGCTTTCGATTCGAAGCGTTTGGCCGCTGGGACTAAACGCGCAGATAAAAATCGAAACCGAAGCCCTAGAGTTTATGAAAGAAAAACCAGCTTGTCAAATCGATCGTCAGATTTGATTAAATCGTCTGTGCGGTTTCCACCACACGAACCACTCGCCAGGTCTTGGTACGCGAAATCGGGCGAACTTCAATGATCTCGACCACGTCGCCTTCATGAATCGAGTCACTCTCGTCATGGGCGTGGTACTTGTTTGAGCGTGTCAGATACTTGCCATACAGCGGGTGCTGAACCTGCCGCTCGACGAGCACGGTCACAGTCTGTTTCATCTTGGCGCTGACGACGCGTCCGACCAGCGAACGCTTGCTCGCCTTGATTGTCGTCGATGCTTCTTGGACGGAGTCGTTCATGCCGCAGTGGCCTTTTCATGGAGCACGGTCCGGACGCGGGCGATGTCGCGACGGACCTTGCGAAGTTGACTATTGTTGGTCAGCTGTTGCGTCGCATGCTGCATCCGCAGCGAAAAGTGCGCGCGCAATAACTCTTTGAGTTCTTTATTGAGGCCTTCAGTGTCCTTGGACCTCAGTTCAGTGGCATTCATCACGGTGATTCCTGATTGGAAACGGGTGGCAGGCGGGGAGGTAAGCGGTTGGCAGCAGCGCCGGCCTGACGCTTACTGGCCCACCATCCGACTAACAAACACGGTTGCAATCGGCAACTTGGCAGCAGCCAACCGAAACGCCTCGCGCGCCAGCTCTTCCGCCACGCCGTCCATTTCGTAGAGCACCTTGCCAGGCTGAATTTCGGCGACGTAGTACTCGGGATTGCCTTTGCCGTTACCCATCCGGACCTCGGCCGGTTTACGCGAGATT
>RFVZ01000346.1 GCA_009922405.1 Betaproteobacteria bacterium | reverse complement strand
CTCAGGTTATTTACGCGTTCGCAACGAGGTTCTCACCAATTCGGGAACCCCAGGGCAGCTCATCTTAATGGTATTCGACGCGCTGATTGATAAATTGGTGCGCCTTGAGACCGCGCATGCGGAGCGCCAGGACGGCGAGGTCAGCAGTTTGATCCTGGCAGCCATGAAGTTGATCCAGTATGGCTTGCGCGATGCAATCTCGTTTGAGCGGGGTGGCGACGTGGCGGCTCAACTCGACCGTACCTACTCGGTCTGGATGTTGTCACTGGAGTTTTTCGATTCCAAGCGCGACATTGAAAAAATTGTTGCCTTAACCGAATCGGTGCGCGGCGTTCGTGAGGCCTGGGATTCGGTATTCAGGTCGACCGAAGGGGGCGGTGTCGCGCGCCCCGCTAGCCTTTAGTCTCGTCGGGATTCGGTGCCCCCTTCTTCGCGCGCCCCGCAGTTTAAGGACCAGGCTTGGCGGGTTGAATTGCGCAAGGCACTGCGTCTTGCCCGCCAATCACAATGGAAGCGCGCGCGTCGTCATGCCAAATTGGCGGCGCAGTCGGGTCGGCTGCGGGCTGACGTATTGCTGTTTGCCATTGAGCTGCAACTCCCGGCATTGCGCGAGCGCCATCCAGATAGTCTTTTTGTCACGTTGCTGGCCGCGCGAGTGTTTACTTTTCGCTCGGACCGCGAGGCGATGCTGGCGTTGATTGCGACGCAATTGCCGAAATTCAGCGACAACATCGCGGTGTTGAGCTTGTTTGCCGATTATTTGTGCACCATCGATGACGGCGCAGCAGGGCTGAAAATGCTTTCGCTGGCGCGATCGGTGGCCACCGACGAGCGCACGCTGAATGAATTGGTCGTGCTTGAGGCGACCCATCTGGTGAACTTGCAGCGCATGGAAGACGCGCGCGAGCTCTTTATGGTGGCTGATTTGTCGGTGGTGAGCCTGATAACCCAGTGTATGGCGGCGGCTTCGATTGCGCGTATTTTGGCGCTTGATGGGGAAGACGAGGCTGCGCTCGAGACGCTAATGCCCTATGTTGATATTGCATCGCCCCATCAAGCCGAGATGCGCATTGAGGCGGCGACGCAATACGGCTTGGTGCATGGTTTTGATCGGGTGAGCGAGCGTTTTGATTTGGCGGCGATTGATGCTAGCCATCTCGGCGATCCAATTAATAAGGCCTTGCTGTTTTTCAGAGTGGGCGACCTGGGACGTGGCTGGAAGCATTATCTCTATCGGCTCGAGTCGATTTTTTTTAATTCCCCGCTGCGTTACTTCAATGCGCCCATGTGGGCGGGACAACGTCTGGCTGGCAAAAAGATTTTGGTGTGGTCCGAGCAAGGCGTCGGCGATCTGGTGATGTTTGCCTCGATGATCGAGGATCTGCGGGCCGCGGGGGCTTCTGTGGTTCTCGAGGTGCCGACCAAGCTGGTTGAGCTGTTTGCGATGTCGTTCCGATTTGCGCTGGTACGGGTATCGGGGCCAGCCGATGTGCGCCATCACCCGGCCTATGCTGATCTGGACTTCCATGTGCCGATCGGCTCGCTGGGGCTTTATTTCAGGACAGAGCTGTCGAGTTTTCCGCGCCGTCGGCGTTGGCTGAGCTGTGACTTGGACCTGGTTGAGCGGCTGCGCAACGAAGGTAACGGCCGGCCGCGGGTGGGGTTTGCGTGGTCGAGCGGCAAGCGTAACGCGGTGCGCGATCAGAGTTATTTGGAGCTTGAGGATCTGTTGGAGTGGATCGAGGATCCGTCGATCGAGCCCGTTTGTCTGAATTATCGCGTCAATGATGAAGATCGCGCGTTAATCGCTTCGCGCCCAGCCCTTGGCCGTTTTCTCAACGTCGAGATCGACCAGTGGAACGATTTGTATGGGACCGCCGCGCTCATCGATAGCTGCGATATCGTGGTCGGGGCCGCGACGTCGAACACCGCGATTGCGGGGGGGTTGAATAAACCGCTGGTGCTGTTCATGTTTAACCCGGCGCGCGCAGCCTTTGCGTTTGCGACTGGAACCTATCCGTTCTACAACTGGACCCCCTTGGTGGCGCTGAAAGATCGGGAGCCGCAGCAGGTGGTCGCGGACCTGCGCAGTCGGGCCGACCAACTGCTGGACGGGCTGTCAGACCCGACCGCTGGCGAGGTCTCGGGCAATTAAATCCCAGCTGAGCCGCATAGGCTTAGGGGTCTTAGGCGATTAAATCCCAGCTCAGCGGGGTGCCGCGCGCGATGTCGCGTTTGACGGGGCGATCGAGAATCTGTTCCAGATGTTTGGGCGCCAGCCCCAAGCCGGGGCGAATCGCTCGCACGGTCTGCGCATTCAGCCGGTCGCCGGCCTTGAGGTCCGCGACGACGTATAAAGAGCGGCGGCGACTGCGGGCGGGTTCTTCGGCCGCGCTCGGGCCATATTGAATTGCACCGAGCGCTAACCACGCACGTTCGGTTTCGACCACCAGGCTGCGCAGTTCGGCGGGTTCGAGCGAAAACGCTGA
>RFVZ01000345.1 GCA_009922405.1 Betaproteobacteria bacterium | reverse complement strand
TGAGTGCGCAGCAATTGCCAGTCGATGCCATCACCGTGGTGTCGGCTGAAGGCGGCGGTCACCCCGGCACGTTGATGGTCCCGCAGATTATTCAAGGCCCTCTGGCAGTGGATGCGCTCAGTAAGCCGGTGGCACTGGCCGGGGGTATGTCAACAGGTCGCCATCTCATTAGCGCGCTGGCAATGGGCGCCGATGCCATTCTGATCGGCTCGCGCATGGTGGTGGCCGAAGAGATCTGGGCCCATCGCGCCTATAAAGAACACGTGGTGGGCATTGATGAGAACGCCAACCGTGTGGTGATGAAGACCTTCCGCAACCACCATCGTGTGTTGGACAACGAGACCTCTAGAGCGGTCGAACAACTTGAACTGCAGGGAATTCAGGATTTTGCGCAATACCAACCGCACGTGGACGGCGAACTGGCAAGACAAGCCTATGCCAGCGGCAACTTTAATCGGGGCATGATCGACATGGGTCCGTCCGGGGTCTTCGCGCGCGAAATCAAACCAGTAGAGGCGATCATCGACGAGATCCTTGATGAGGCGAGTTTGGCGCGACAGCGAGTCGGGCAGATGGTCTGCTAACTTGATTACTACCGATCCCGATCATGTTGTTGGCGCTCGGCCGTCCTGCTCCCGGAAACTGGCCTCGCAACGTTCGCCGCGATGTGAGCGCTGTTGTGAGCTTTAGCGGCGATTGAGTTTGATGGCCGGGGATCAGTTCAAGCCCCCCCGGGCCGATTCACATTGCGTGACTCCTGATGAGATGTGGATTGCTTGCGCCACTTGCTACGTTATTCCTTAATCAACATTGGTAATGATGAGATTTTCCAAAATATCAATTAAACAGCTCATTGGTGTGGTTACGTTTTCGTTGATAACTGCTGCCCTTAGTTCTGCCTGCTCGGAGTCAAACGCTGCTGATCATGTATCGCTAGAGCAAGCGCGAGCAGAATTTGAGTCCGGTAAAGCGGTCTTGGTGGATATTCGTGAGACTCGTGAGCATAAAACCGGCATAGCAGCCGGTGCGGTTCTATTGCCAATGAGTGAGTTGACCAAACAACCGAACTTGTTGCCTAAGAACCCGGACCAGCCTGTACTGTTAATTTGCAATACACAAAACCGATCTAAGGCAACACTGCAATTGCTCAAGCAGCAGGGTTATCAAAATATTCGCTTTGTTGATGGCGGCATGAGCCAGTGGGCCGCCAAAGGCTGGCCGATGGTGGTTCCACAATAAGCACAATACCAACAGGAGACAAACATGGACGCTTTTCAAGACCACTACCCCGAGAACGTGTCGCATTGCTACGGCTGCGGTCACCTCAATGAGCATGGCCACCAAATCAAAACCGTGTGGGAGGGTGACGAAACTGTCACGCGTTTCACGCCCGAGCCGTATCACACCTCAGTGCCGGGCTATGCGTATGGCGGCTTGATCGCATCACTCATCGACTGCCATTGCACCGGCACAGCATCAGCCGCCATGTACAAGCAAGAGGGCCGCAGCCACGATTCGTTGCCAGCGTTTCGCTTTGTCACCGGCTCGTTGCATGTGGATTTTTTGAAGCCCACTCCGCTTGAGGGTGAGCTGGTCATCCGTGGCCGCATCAAAGAAATCAAAGGCCGCAAAGTGGTGGTGGAAGCCACCGTGTATGCAGGCGACGTGGCCACCGCACGCGGTGAAGTGGTGGCGGTGCAAATGCCAGAAAGTTTTGGCCAGTGACCCAGCTGAGTGTTGACCCCGCCAAGCGGGATGATCGGGTGGCGCTATCGCCAGCGGCCGTCGCTATTCTTCGGGCGCTGCCACGATAGGAGGGCACCGACCTGGTGTTTTCATTGCCCATAAGAGGCAAGACCCGAAATCCGGTTTCGGACATGACCCTCACCGCGGTGATGCGAGGACTAAAACTATCAGCGACAGTCCACGGGTGGCGATCGACCTTCAAGGACTGGGCGGCAGAGAAGACGGATTATCCGAATGAGCTTTCCGAGATGGCTCTTGCGCACACCATCGGCAGCGCAGTCGAGACCGCCTACCGCCGAGGTGACATGTTCGAGAAGTGGTGCCGTCTCATGGCCGACTGGGCTGAGTTTCTCCAGTCTTCTCTCTTGAGGCTGCGGGCAGAGATGGGTTAGTCCCTCATTTTTTCGGGATCGCTGGCCTGATCTGGCTGGGGGGTAGCCAATTCCGAGGGACGCCCTTGAAAACCAGGCAGTAGAATTGCCTCGACGTTTAATGCCCGCGAAACCGACGAATGGGGTTCACACAGATGAATGGAGGCGCACGGTGATTTCGTTTCTTCATTGGATTGTGATGGCCGGAATTTTTCTTTGCGGTTGGGCGACGGCGCAAACGTTACCGCAGCCACAATCAGGGGTTTGGGTCGCGAAGGATTTCCGCTTTCATACCGGACAGGTAATGCCCGAGTTGAAGTTGGGTTATGTGACCTTGGGTAACCCGAACGGCGAGACCGTGCTGATCTTGCAT